>OMUV01000181.1 GCA_900314335.1 uncultured Prevotellaceae bacterium
GCGCGGCGGCTGCCATAACATTCCTTTATATACACTCTCTTGCGGCGGCTGGCGGCCGTTGAGGGCAACGGCCCTCCCAGCTAACTTCGCCAAAAACCGCATCGCGCTTTTCGTACTGCCGGCTATCGTCGCGCAAAATGATGAACCACTTTTCTGTTATAGAAGTCTTCACACCTCTGCCAGTTGATATAATTTCGCCGTACGAAACTGATGCGCTTTTTCCACTTGTCGAAAAAGCCATTTCCCCACATTTCAAAAAAACATCCGCAAAAGTGGAAAACTACATTTGAGATGAGGAAAAACACATTTGAGATAATTCAAATCATCTCAAACATAATTTTGGCCTTTGCGGAGCACTGATTTTCATACACTTACGAAAGGTCGAAAATCGCCTTTAGTGGCGCTTTTAACGGGGGCAAGAAGAATCGATAAGCGCGGCGCTAACTGGGCGGGCCGCTGCAGCGCGGCCCAAGAGCGAATCGGTAAATCTTACGTGCTTTAAGCGGCGAGAAATTAGTATCGCGTATTCCTTCGCACTCTTTCGCGGCGGCTGGCGGCCGCTGAGGGCAGGGGCCCTCCCAGCTATAATTCGCCCAAAACTACATTGCGCTTTTCGTATTCCCGGCTAACTTTACGCAGAGCCAAATCGAACTTTTATATTCCCAGCTAACTTCCAGCAAATCGATACAAGAGCTCCATTCATTAATGTCCTCACACACCAGTGCCGCAGATATAATTTCGCCGTACGAAACTGATGCGCTTTTTCCACTTGTCGAAAGAGGCATTTCACCACATTCATAAAAACCTTCCGCATACGCCGAAAATTACATTTGAGATGAGGAAAATCATCTCAAATGTAGTTTCACTCATCTCAAACATAATTTTGGCCCTCCGAGGGACGTTGATTATCAGATAGTTGGAGAGGCTTAGAAATCGTCTTTAAGTCGTCGGTTCATTACGCAGCGTCGCGCCATTTATGAATCCCCGCTGCGCGAAGCTGTTTTACCTTATGATTTTCTGGTAGGCCAGGCGCTCGTCGCCGTTGAGCAGGTGTATGATGCCGCAATAGCTGAAGCCGCAGGAGGCGAGGCAGTGGCGCATGATGGTGTTGTCGCGATGGGTGTCGATGCGGATATTGTCGATGATGGAGAAGCAATAGCGGAGGATGTCCTTCATCACGCCGTGGCGGGAGGGCAGGGCGGCGACGCGGTGGATGACGGCATAGGCGCGCGTCTCGTCGAGCCATCGGCCCTGCTTGATCCTCCGGTAGGTGATGTCCGGCCCCGGGATGAAGGCGAAGGTGGCGATGCTTTCCCCGCCCTCCATGAGCAGGTAGCTGTGGCCCCGGGCGATGTCCTGCCGGAGCTGCTCCTGAGGGGGATAGTTGCCCTCCCACTGGTGGAGATTGCCGCTCAGGCGCATCGTCTGCCGGCCGCATTCTATCAGCCGCATCACCTGAGGCAGGTCGCTGAGGACGGCTTTCTTTACTTCTCTCTCGATGGCGCTCATCTCTGATAATCTCCTGCAAAGGTATAACAAAAGGCGCATAGGGCAGCAGAAATTTTTAAGCGGCGGCGGGAATGCCACTATATATTAATATGCGTGCGTGCAGGAAAGCGTTCGCGGCGGTGAGGCGGCGGAGCAAATGGCCCCATTTACGACGGAGGATTGACTGCGACGTCGTCACCCGCAATGGTGGAGGCGCTATCTTTGCATTGTCTTAAGACAAAAACATTACTAACCTCAAAAAACAAAAAACCATGAAAGAAAGCGACAAGCAGAATCTGAGTCTCATCCTCAAGATCATCGTAGCCATCATCTCGGCCATCTCCGGCGTCATCGGCGCCAACTATGTGAGCCAGGACTGACTGATCGGTCATTTCCTCATGTGAGAGCGTGAGGAAGCGTAAATGAAAATCCCGTGGCCTCTGCCGGAGAGAGGTCATGGGATTTATGTTGTGTGCGGCGGGGCAGTGGCGCGGGGCCGCTGACCGCCGGGATTGTGAATAGTCGCTTATACCATAGGTGTCGGAGCGTCGAGGTTGTCCTCGTTCATCTCCTCGTCTATCTTACGATTCTTCTTGTCATACATAGCCTGCTCGTAATCGTCGCGGTCGGCCACGATGACTTTCTGGAACTGGCGCATGCCGGTGCCGGCGGGGATGAGGTGACCGCAGATGACGTTCTCCTTCATGCCCTCGAGGTTGTCCACCTTGCCGCGGATGGCTGCATCGTTGAGCACCTTGGTGGTCTCCTGGAAGGAAGCGGCCGACATGAAGCTCTTGGTCTGCAATGCGGCGCGGGTGATGCCCTGCAGGATCTGATTGGAGGTGGCGGCTACGGCGTCGCGGGCTTCTACGAGGCGCAGGTCCTTGCGCTTGAGGAGCGAGTTCTCGTCGCGCAGCTTGCGCACGGTAACGATCATACCCTTCTTCATATTCTCGCTGTCTCCGGCGTCGGTCACCACCTTCTTGCCCCAGATTCTGTCGTTCTCGTCGGCAAAGTCGATCTTGTCCACGATCTCCTTCTCGAGGAAGTTGGTGTCTCCCGGGTCGATGATCTGCACCTTGCGCATCATCTGGCGTACGATGACCTCAAAGTGCTTATCGTTGATCTTCACACCCTGCAGACGGTACACATCCTGCACCTCGTTGACAATATACTCCTGCACGGCCGTGGGGCCCTTGATGGCGAGGATGTCGTCGGGGGTGATGGAGCCGTCGGACAGCGGCGTGCCGGCCCTTACGAAGTCGTTCTGCTGTACGAGGATCTGCTTGGAGAGCGGTACGAGGTATTTCTTGACCTCGCCGATCTTGGAGGTAACGATAATCTCGCGGTTGCCTCTCTTGACGCCGCCCATGGTGATCTCGCCGTCGATCTCGGAGACGATGGCGGGGTTGGACGGGTTGCGGGCCTCGAAGAGCTCGGTAACACGGGGCAGACCGCCGGTGATATCGCCGGCCTTGCTCGTGGCGCGCGGTATCTTGACCAGCACGTCGCCGGCCTTCACGCTCTGGCCGTCCTCGATGGTGAGGTGGCCGCCGATGGGCAGGTTGTACGAACGCAGCACCTCGCCCTTCTCGTCGATGATGTGGCAGGTCGGTACACGCGATTTCTCCTTGCTCTCGATGATAATCTTCTCGCTGAGTCCCGTGGCCTCATCCGTCTCAACACGGTAGGTCACGCTGTCGAGGACATCCTCGAACTTGACCTTACCGGCCATTTCCGTAACGATAACGGCGTTGAAAGGATCCCACTTGGCGATGAGCGCACCCTGCTCCACCACGTCGCCCTCGCCGGCAAAGAGCTCGGCGCCGTAGGGTACATTCTGCGTGGAGATGGCGATGCCCGTGTTCTCGTCGACGAAGCGTACTTCGGCCAGACGACCTACGACCACCTTGCCTACCGAACCGTCCTCATGAACGGTATCGATGGTGTGGAGCTCGTCGAACTCGAGGCGGGACTTATGCTTGGCGCGGATAGTAGCGTTGGCGGCTGCATTGGCAGCCACACCGCCGGCGTGGAATGTACGAAGCGTAAGCTGTGTACCAGGCTCGCCGATCGATTGTGCGGCTATCACACCCACGGCCTCGCCTATCTGTACCATGCGTCCCGTGGCGAGGTTGCGGCCGTAGCACTTCTGGCATACGCCGTGCTTGCTCTCGCAGGTGAGCACCGAGCGTATCTCGACGCTCTCGATGGGCGACTTCTCTATCTCCTCGGCCAGCGATTCGGTGATCTCCTCGCCGGCGGCTACGATGAGTTTGCCGGTGGTGGGATTGTAGATGTCGTGGACGGACACGCGGCCCAGGATACGGTCATAGAGCGAGGAGATCACCTCGTCGCCGTCCTTGAGAGCGGTGCAGACGAGGCCGCGGAGTGTGCCGCAGTCCTCCTCGGTGATAATCACGTCGTGCGATACATCCACCAGACGACGGGTCAGGTAACCGGCGTCGGCCGTCTTGAGGGCCGTGTCGGCAAGTCCCTTACGGGCGCCGTGGGTGGAGATGAAGTACTCCAGCACGGACATACCCTCCTTAAAGTTGGAGAGGATAGGATTCTCGATGATCTGCGCGCCTTCGGCTCCGGCTTTCTGCGGCTTGGCCATAAGGCCGCGCATACCTGCCAGCTGGGCTATCTGGTCGGCAGAACCACGGGCTCCGGAGTCGAGCATCATGAACACGGCGTTGAAGCCCTGGTCAGCGCTTGACATCTGCTCCATAAGCGTCTTCTTGAGGTCGCTGTTGACGTGCGTCCATGCATCGATGACCTGATTGTAACGCTCATTGTCGGTGATGAAGCCCATGTTATAATTGTTGGTGATGTTCTCCACCTCCTCGTTGCCACGGGCCACGATATCCTTCTTCTCCTTCGGGATGATGATATCGTCGAGGTTGAACGACAGGCCGGCGAGGTAGGACATCTTGTATCCCAGATTCTTGATACCGTCGAGGAAGTCGCAGGCGCGGGCCATGCCGACGGTCTTGATGACGAGCGAGATGATGTCGCGCAGAGATTTCTTGGAGATCAGTTTGTTGATAAATCCGCACTCGTCGGGGATAATCTGATTGACTATCACGCGGCCTACGGAGGTCTCCACGAGATGTCTCTCGGGTATGCCGTCCTCGTTGATATCGTTGACCATCACCTTGACGGGAGCGTGGACATCCACCACTTTCTCATTGTAGGCGATGATAGCTTCCTCGGGGCCGTAGAATGTGAGGCCCTCGCCCTTGGAGCCCGGGCGCAGCTTGGTGATGTAGTAGAGGCCCAGCACCATATCCTGCGAAGGCACGGTGATAGGCGCACCGTTGGCGGGGTTGAGGATGTTGTGGCTCTGGAGCATCAGCACCTGAGCCTCGAGGATGGCCTCGTTGCTCAGAGGCAAGTGGACGGCCATCTGGTCGCCGTCGAAGTCGGCGTTGAACGGGGTGCAGGCCAGCGGGTGAAGCTGAATGGCCTTGCCCTCGATGAGCTTCGGCTGGAAGGCCTGGATACTGAGGCGGTGGAGCGTCGGGGCGCGGTTGAGCAGCACGGGGTGACCCTTCATCACATACTCCAAAATGTCCCAAATCACGGGGTCGTGGCGGTCGATGATCTTCTTGGCGCTCTTGACGGTCTTGACGATGCCGCGCTCGATGAGCTTGCGGATGATAAACGGCTTGTAGAGCTCTGCAGCCATCAGTTTGGGCAGACCGCATTCGCCCATCTTGAGCTCCGGACCTACGACGATCACAGAACGTGCGGAGTAGTCCACACGCTTACCGAGCAGGTTCTGACGGAAACGTCCGGGCTTACCCTTGAGGGCGTCGGAGAGCGACTTGAGCGGACGGGCCGACTCGCTCTTGACGGCGCTGCTCTTGCGCGAGTTGTCGAAGAGAGAGTCTACGGCCTCCTGCAGCATACGCTTCTCGTTGCGAAGGATGACTTCAGGAGCCTTGATCTCTATGAGGCGCTTGAGGCGGTTGTTGCGTATCAAGACACGGCGGTAGAGGTCGTTGAGGTCGGAGGTGGCGAAGCGTCCGCCGTCGAGCGGCACAAGCGGGCGCAGCTCAGGCGGTATGACGGGCAGCACACTCATCACCATCCACTCGGGACGGTTGCGGCCGCGGCTGGAGCGGAATGCCTCCACTACCTGCAGCCTCTTGAGGGCCTCGGTCTTGCGCTGCTGTGATGTGTCATTGTTGGCGCGGTCGCGCAGCTCGTAGGACAGAGCGTCCAGGTCGAGCTCGTGGAGCAGCTGATAGATGGCCTCGCCGCCCATCTTGGCGATAAACTTGTTGGGGTCGCTGTCCTCGAGCTTCTGATTCTCAGGCGGCAGCTTGTCCAGCAGGTTGAGATATTCCTCCTCCGTGAGCAGGTCCATCTTCTCCACGCCGGTCTCGTCCTCTTCGTCCTTCTTGGCCAGGATACCCGGCTGGATCACGATATAGCGCTCGTAGTAGATCACCATGTCGAGCTTCTTGGTGGGCAGGCCAAGGAGGTAGCCTATCTTGTTGGGCAGGGAGCGGAAGTACCAGATGTGCACAATGGGCACCACCAGCTGGATGTGGCCGCTGCGCTCGCGACGCACCTTCTTCTCGGTCACCTCCACACCGCAGCGGTCGCAGGTCACGCCCTTGTAGCGTATGCCTTTGTATTTGCCGCAGTGGCACTCATAGTCCTTCGTCGGGCCAAAGATGCGCTCGCAGAAAAGACCGTCGCGCTCGGGCTTGTATGTACGGTAGTTTATCGTTTCCGGCTTCAGCACTTCGCCGTGCGAATTCTCAAGTATCTCTTCGGGCGACGCCAGTCCGATGGAAATCTTGGAAAATTGACTCTTTATCTTGTTTTCTTTCTTGAAAGCCATTATTGTATATATGTATATGTAGGTGTTGGAAAAAGAGTTCTATTTGGGATTACTCTAACTTGATGCTCAGGCCCAGGCCCTGCAGCTCGTGGATGAGCACATTGAGAGACTCCGGAATGCCTATCTGGGTGATGGGGTCGCCCTTGACGATAGCCTCGTAGGCCTTGGCGCGGCCCATGACATCGTCGCTCTTGATGGTAAGCATCTCCTGGAGCACGTGCGAAGCGCCAAAGGCCTCGAGAGCCCAGACCTCCATCTCTCCGAAACGCTGGCCACCAAACTGGGCTTTACCGCCGAGGGGCTGCTGTGTGATGAGAGAGTACGGGCCGATGGAGCGCGCGTGCATCTTGTCCTCGACCATGTGGCCGAGCTTGAGCATGTAGGTGACGCCCACGGTGGCCTTCTGATCGAACGGTTCGCCCGTCTCGCCGTCGTAGAGCTGCATGGAGCAGTAGCGCGGCAGGCCGGCCTTGTCCGTCCACTCGCAGAGGTCTTCCAGTTTGGCACCGTCGAAGATAGGCGTGCTGAACTTGACGCCGAGCTTGCGGCCGGCAGCGCCGAGGATAGCCTCGAAGATCTGGCCGAGGTTCATACGCGAAGGCACACCCAGAGGGTTGAGCACGATGTCTACGGGGCGACCGTCGGCCAGGAACGGCATGTCCTCCTGACGTACGATCTTGGAGACGATACCCTTGTTGCCGTGGCGGCCGGCCATCTTGTCGCCCACGCCTATCTTGCGCTTCTTGGCGATGTATACCTTGGCCAGCTGGATGATGCCCGAGGGAAGCTCATCGCCGATGGTTATGGCGAATTTCTTGCGCTTAAGCTCTGCATCCATGATGTTGTATTTCTTGAGATAGTTGAGCACCAGCTGCTGTATGAGCTCGTTCTTATGGGCGTCGCTGGTCCACTTGCTGAGCTGCACAGCGGAGTAGTCGATGTTGACAAGCACTTCTTTTCTGAACTTGTCGCCCTTGGCTATCACCTCGGCGCCCGTGTCGTCCTTCACGCCCAGAGACGTGCGGCCCTTGGTGAGCGTGAGCAGCTTGTCGACGAGCGTGTCCTTGAGAGCCTGTGTGTCGTCCTCAAACTGCTTGTCGAGCTTCTCGAGCTCCACCTTGTCAGCGGCCTTGGAGGCGCGTGTCTTGATGGCTTTGGAGTAGAGCTTGCGGTTGATGACCACGCCGCTGAGCGACGGGTTGGCCTTGAGTGAGGCGTCCTTGACATCGCCGGCCTTGTCGCCGAAGATGGCCCTCAGAAGCTTCTCCTCGGGCGACGGGTCGCTCTCGCCCTTAGGCGTGATCTTACCTATCAGTATGTCGCCCGGCTCAACACGTGCGCCGATGCGGATGATACCGTTGTCGTCGAGGTCCTTGGTGGCTTCCTCGCTCACGTTGGGGATATCGTTGGTGAGCTCCTCCATGCCGCGCTTTGTCTCCCTCACCTCGAGCGAGAACTCGTCGACGTGGATGGAGGTCATGATGTCTTCCCTCACACAGCGCTCTGAGAGCACGATGGCATCCTCGTAGTTGTAACCCTTCCACGGCATGTAGGCCACCAGCAGGTTGCGTCCCAGTGCCAGTTCGCCGTTCTCCGTAGCGTAACCCTCGGTCAGGATATCGCCCTTCTTCACTCTCTGACCCTTGACGCAGATAGGACGAAGGTCGACTACCATATTCTGATTGGTGCGGCGGAACTTGGGGATCTTGTACGACTTGAGGGCCGGCTCGAAGCTTACGAACTCTTCGTCCTCCGTGCGGTCGTAGAGGATATCGATGCGCGTGGCGTCGACAAACTCGACAACGCCGTCGCCCTCGGCGGCAATCATCGTGCGGGAGTCTACGCATACCTGCCTCTCGATGCCGGTGCCGACGATAGGCGCCTCGTTGTGGATAAGGGGCACAGCCTGGCGCATCATGTTGGAACCCATGAGGGCGCGGTGAGCATCGTCGTGCTCGAGGAACGGGATGAGGGCAGCGGCTATGGAGGCTATCTGCTGCGGCGCAACGTCCATGTAGTCCACCTCAGAGGGCGGCACAACGGGATAGTCGGCGTCGCGGCGGCACTTCACCTTGCTGCGGATAAACGTGCCGTCGTCGTTGAGCGGTGCGTTGCCCTGACCGATGATCTTGTCTTCCTCCTCTTCGGCCGAGAGGTATTTGATATGGCTGTTGTCCAGGTCTACCTTGCCGTCCTTCACTACGCGGTAGGGCGTCTCGATGAAGCCGAGGCGGTCTATCTTGGCGTAGACGCAAAGCGATGAGATAAGGCCGATGTTCGGGCCTTCAGGCGACTCGATAGGGCAGAGGCGGCCGTAGTGGGTATAGTGTACATCGCGCACCTCAAATCCGGCTCTCTCTCTCGAGAGACCGCCGGGGCCGAGGGCCGAGAGACGACGCTTGTGGGTCACTTCGGCCAGCGGGTTCGTCTGGTCCATGAACTGCGAGAGCGGGTTGGTGCCGAAGAACGAGTTGATGACCGAGGAGATGGTCTTGGTGTTGATGAGGTCCGTCGGGGTGAACACCTCGTTGTCGCGGACATTCATGCGCTCCCTGATGGTGCGGCTCATGCGCGCCAGGCCGATGGCAAACTGGTTGGCCATCTGCTCGCCCACCGTGCGCACACGGCGGTTGCTCAGGTGATCGATGTCGTCCACGGTGGCCTTGGAGTTGATGAGGCGGATGAGATATTTGATGATCTCGATGATGTCCTCCTTCGTCAGGACGCGCACGCTCATGTCGGTGTGCAGGCCGAGCTTCTTGTTGATCCTGTAGCGGCCCACCTCGTCGAGGTCATAGCGCTTGTCGGAGAAGAACAGGCCGTTGATCACCTCGCGGGCGCTGGCGTCGTCGGCCGGGTCAGCGTTGCGCAGCTGACGGTATATGTAGAGCACTGCCTCCTTCTCGGAGTTGCAGGGGTCTTTCTTGAGAGTGTTGAAGATGATGGAGTAGTCGAGATTGTCGTCGGCGTTGTCCTTGTGTACGAGGATGGTCTTCTCGCCGCTGTCGATAATGGTGGGGATGTTGTCCTCCGTGATCTCCGTGTCGCGGTCGAGCACTACCTCGTGGCGCTCTATCGATACTACCTCGCCGGTGTCCTCGTCCACAAAGTCCTCCACCCAGCTCTTGAGCACGCGGGCGGCTATCTTGCGGCCTATGCACTTCTTGAGCGCGGCCTTGGAGACCTTGACCGTCTCTGCCAGATTGAAGATGTCGAGGATGTCCTTATCGCTCTCGAATCCTATGGCGCGCAGCAGCGTGGTGACGGGCAACTTCTTCTTGCGGTCGATGTAAGCGTACATCACGTTGTTGATGTCCGTGGCGAACTCGATCCAGGAGCCCTTGAAGGGGATGATACGCGCCGAGTAGAGCTGTGTGCCGTTGGCGTGGATGCTGGAGCCGAAGAATACGCCCGGCGAGCGGTGCAGCTGAGACACCACTACGCGCTCGGCGCCGTTGATAACGAATGTGCCGTAGTCGGTCATGTAGGGGATGGGACCCAGAAAGACATTTTGCACCACGGTATCGAAATCCTCGTGGGCGGGGTCATTGCAATAAAGCTTTAACTTGGCTTTGAGCGGCACACTGTAGGTAAGGCCGCGTTCCAGGCATTCCTCTATGCTGTAGCGGGGCGCATCGATGGAGTAGTCGAGGAATTCCAGCACGAAGTTGTTGCGCGTGTCGGCAATGGGGAAATTCTCCGAGAAGACCTTATAAAGCCCGTCGTTTTTACGCTTCTCCGGCGGTGTGTCCAGCTGGAGAAAGTCGCGGAATGACTTGATTTGAACGTCAAGAAAGTCAGGAAATGGCATCGGGTCCTTGACCGATGCAAAGTTGATTCTCTGGTTTACAGTTTTGGACGACATTCGTTATGTTTTGTGTTACAGTTGATTTTTTAAAAAGCAGGAGCACTGTATGGCTCCGTAAATGTTTGGGGATATCAGGGCGCTTTTTCCTATCAGGGCGTCGTTCCCCTACCTTCTGGAATTTTATATACGCAAAAAGTTAAGAACCCTCTACCAGAGGATCCTTAACTATTGCGTTGATAGCAAGTTCTGATTACTGAATCTCTACTTCTGCACCAGCAGCCTCGAGAGTCTTCTTGAGGGCTTCTGCCTCTTCCTTGGCTACGCCTTCCTTGAGCTTCGAAGGACCATTGGCTACAGCGTCTACGAGATCCTTAGCCTCCTTGAGGCCGAGGCCGCAAGCTTCCTTAACAGCCTTTACTACCTGAAGCTTGGCGCTTCCTGCGCTCTTGAGCACTACGTCGAAAGCAGTCTTCTCTTCAGCTGCCTCAGCGCCTGCTGCGGGACCTGCTGCCACTGCTACGGCTGCGGCTGCCGGCTCAATTCCGTACTCGTCCTTGAGTACCTGAGCTAACTCATTTACTTCCTTTACGGTCAGGTTGACCAACTCTTCAGCGATAGCTTTAATATCTGCCATTTTAGTTTCTATTTTTTATTGTTTTTATTCTGTTGATTGATTATTCAGGGCGTTCACCCAGTGTTTTTAATACTCCATGAATGGTCTGTCCACCGCTCTGGAGTGCAGAGATAACATTCTTGGCGGGCGACTGGAGCAGGGCAACGATATCTGCGATGATCTCGTTCTTGCTCTTGAGTGCGGCCAGATTGTCAAGTTGATCGGCGCCCACATAGAAGCTCTGTTCTGCATAGGCGGCCTTGAGCGCGGGGATACCGTCCTTGCCGGCCTTCTTGATGAGCTTGGCGGGGACATTGGCAGTGTTGCAGAGCATCAGTGCCGTAGTGCCCTTCAGGCTCGAGTAAAGCTCGGAGTAGTCGATATCGCTTGCCTCAAATGCTTTCTGGAGAAGTGTGTTCTTCACCACTACCATCTTGATGTCTCTCTTGAAGCACTCACGGCGCAGGTCCGTGGTCTTCTGGGCATTCATAGCCGTGACATCCACGAGGTAGAAGTTGGCGTACTGCTTGAGCAGCTCGCCGAGGTTCTCTATTACTATTTTCTTCTGTTCCTTTTTCATAATACCTTAGTTGTTAGTATCATCGGCCGCGATGGTCTTGGGATCGATGCGCAGGCCACGGCTCATAGTGCTCGAGAGGTAGATGCTCTTGATGTATGTACCCTTGGCTGTAGCCGGCTTCAGCTTGATAATAGTATTGAGGAACTCTTTAGCGTTCTGTGCTATCTGCTCAGGAGTGAATGATATCTTTCCGATAGAGGTGTGCACAATGCCAGCCTTGTCTACCTTGAAGTCTATCTTACCCTGCTTTACTTCCTTGACAGCCTTGGCCGGGTCGGGAGTAACAGTGCCGCTCTTGGGGTTCGGCATAAGGCCGCGCGGACCGAGGATACGTCCCAAAGGACCGAGCTTGCCCATGCAAGCCGGCTGGGTGATGATGACATCGATGTCAGTCCACCCGCCTTTGATCTTGTCGATATACTCGTCCAGACCCACATAGTCAGCACCTGCGTCCTTGGCAGCCTGCTCCTGGTCGGGAGTGCAAAGGCAGAGCACGCGTACGGTCTTGCCCGTTCCGTTGGGCAGCGACACCACGCCACGTACCATCTGGTTTGCCTTGCGAGGATCTACACCCAGGCGCACATCGATGTCGAGCGATGCGTCAAACTTCGTAGTGGTAATCTCCTTTACGAGCTTGGAAGCCTCGGTGAGCGTGTACATCTTCCCCTCTTCAATCTTATCGGCTACAGACTTTTGATTTTTTGTCAGTTTACTCATGTCTCTAATTGAAGTTTTATGTTATTCTTTAGGGAAGTCCCCTTTTACGGTAATACCCATGCTACGGGCTGTGCCGGCTATCATCTTCATTGCGGAGGCTACGGTGAAGCAGTTGAGGTCAGGCATCTTGTCTTCTGCAATGGCCTTGATCTGATCCCACGTCACTTCGGCAATCTTGGTACGGTTCGGCTCTGCTGATCCGCTCTTCTTCTTGGCTGCTTCAAGCAGTTGGATTGCTGCAGGAGGTGTCTTAACGACAAAGTTGAAAGACTTGTCCGTGTAGTAGGTGATCACTACAGGCAATACCTTTCCGGCTTTGTCCTTAGTCCTGGCATTAAACTGCTTGCAGAAGTCCATGATGTTGATACCCTTGGAGCCGAGAGCCGGTCCCACGGGAGGCGATGGATTTGCAGCGCCGCCTTTAATCTGTAATTTGATTAATCCAGCAACTTCTTTTGCCATTTTCTTTACTAATTATTGATTTGATTATTGCAGGAAATCGGGATACGTAACATTATCCTTATTCCTTCGTCACTTGCATATACCCCAACTCCAGCGGTGTCTCGCGACCGAAGACCTTGACAGCCACGGTCAGCTTCTTCTTCTCGACGTTGATCTCCTTGACCACGCCGGTGAAGTTGTTGAACGGGCCCTCTATGACCTTGATGCTGTCACCTACCTGATACTCGGGCAAAACTTCCTGTCCCTCTGTCTCCATCTCATCGATGCTACCGAGAATCCTGTTCACCTCGCTCTGACGGAGGCTCTCAGGATGGTCCATACCACCGAGAAAACCGAGAACATTGGGAGTGTAGCGCAGATCCTGCGCTATCTCACCCACCAGCCTTGCCTCTACAAGCACATAGCCGGGCATGGAGTTGCGCTCCTTGACCGTGCGTTTGCCCGTCGGCGTGGTGTAGACCACCTTCTCCGTCGGGATGAGTACCTGAGAGACATTCTCGCCGAAGTGGCCGTTCTTGATGCCGAGGTCAATGTATTCCTTGACCTTGCCCTCCTTGCCGCTCACGGCCTTGAGGACATACCACTTCATCTCTGCTGCTGCCTTTTTCCCCACTGCCGGGGCAGATAATGAACTGTCTTTTTTCATATCTGCTGCCGGAGATTAATGCGGATAGACATTCTCCATGATAAACTGGAAACACTGGTCCATGATAAAGACCACAAGCGCAATGATTATGGAAGCTGATAAAACAACCACTGCACTATGTCCCAGCTCCTTGGATGTGGGCCAGGTTGTCTTGTATGCAAGCTCCTCGTAGGAAGCTTTGCAATATGCAATTGCTTTTTTCAACATGTTTCTGTTCTTTCTTTTGCACGGGAAGAGAGACTCGAACTCCCGACACCTGGTTTTGGAGACCAGCGCTCTACCAAACTGAGCTATTCCCGTAAGAAGGTCCCCGTACCCCTGAAGGAGCGGGGACCTCTATGCTAATGTCGTATTAGTCGTAGATTTCGGTGATCTGACCAGAGCCTACCGTACGGCCACCCTCGCGGATAGCGAAACGAAGACCTACGTTCAGAGCTACCGGGTAGATGAGCTCTACCTTGATCTCAACGTTATCACCAGGCATCACCATCTCTACTCCGTCGGGGAGAGTGATCTCACCGGTGCAGTCCATGGTGCGGAGGTAGAACTGAGGACGATACTTGTTGCCGAACGGTGTGTGACGGCCACCTTCCTCTTTCTTCAGCACATAGATGGAAGCCTTGAACTTGTTGTGAGGAGTGATGGCACCCGGGTGGGTAACAACCATACCTCTCTTCACCTCGCTCTTGTCGATACCGCGGAGCAGAAGACCTACGTTATCACCGGCCATACCCTCATCAAGAGTCTTGCGGAACATCTCAACACCGGTAACCACCGACTTCTTGTCCTCGCCAAGGCCGAGCAGCTGTACTTCGTCGCCCACCTTTACCTTACCGGTCTCGATACGGCCCGTTGCTACGGTACCACGGCCGGTGATGGAGAAGATGTCCTCGATAGGCATAAGGAACGGTTTATCAACGTCGCGTACAGGCTCCTGAATCCAGGTGTCTACAGCGTCCATGAGCTCCATTACCTTGTCTTCCCACTTCTTAACGCCGTTCAGAGCGCCGAGGGCAGAACCACGGATGATAGGAGTATCCTCCTCGTAGCCGTACTGGGTAAGCAGTTCACGCATCTCCATCTCTACGAGCTCAAGCATCTCCTCGTCGTCTACGAGATCGCACTTGTTGAGGAATACCACGAGGCGGGGCACATTCACCTGACGGGCGAGCAGGATGTGCTCACGGGTCTGGGGCATAGGACCGTCGGTAGCAGCTACTACGATGATAGCACCATCCATCTGAGCGGCACCAGTCACCATGTTCTTCACATAGTCGGCGTGGCCCGGGCAGTCAACGTGGGCGTAGTGGCGCTTAGCTGTCTCGTATTCAATGTGCGAGGAGTTGATGGTAATACCTCTTTCCTTCTCCTCGGGAGCGTTATCAATCTGATCAAATGATTTTACGTCCTCACCGGTGCCGAGGCGCTCGTGAAGCACTTTGGATATGGCAGCCGTAAGGGTTGTCTTTCCATGATCTACGTGACCAATCGTACCGATATTTACATGCGGCTTGGTACGTACGAATTGTTCTTTAGCCATAGCTTTACTCTTTTATAATTGTTATATTAGTGAATATTCTTCACTTGGTTTTATCCAAATTAGAGCTGTTACTGAGGATTGAACTCAGGACCTCTTCCTTACCAAGGAAGTGCTCTACCACTGAGCTATAACAGCAAATCGAGCGGAAAACGGGACTCAAACCCGCGACCCCCAGCTTGGAAGGCTAGTGCTCTATCGACTGAGCTATTTCCGCAATCTTGTTACTTGTGGGCAAAGATGGATTCGAACCACCGAAGACGAACGTCAGCAGATTTACAGTCTGCCCCATTTGGCCACTCTGGAATTTGCCCATTTTCATAATGCTCCGTCGCTTTAGCCCTCCGGCCGATAATGTTGCTCCCCATAACGCCTCCGCTTCCACGGGCGGCATGAGGCTGAGCACCGTTTTCCGTTGTTCCGTCCTCCTTCGCGTGAGCTGTGCTTCGCTTAGGAGTAATCCCGAAACGGCTGCAAAGTTACTTATTTTATTCTAATCGCAAAACTTTTGCCCGACTTTTTTCTCTCTCCGAGCGAAAATCTTTTCCATTACTTGTCATTTCCGCTCTGCGACCCCCTCTTTCCTGCGCTTTTATCATGCATTTTGCTACCCTTCGCCCCTCTTCCGCGTCACCCCTTCAGGATGCGCTATACATATATATAAAGCGTTGCGCGATGCGCAAGGCGAACAAGCGGATTGAGGCGGCGGTGAGTAATTCGGCATTTGGCATGCGTCGGAGAGCGGCGCTACTCCAAGAATAACTGTTTATGAAAAAGAAGTCCGTCTCCGCCAGTAGTAGTGACATTGAAACGGAACCCGAAGGC
>OMUV01000180.1 GCA_900314335.1 uncultured Prevotellaceae bacterium
GCCGCAACGGATGCTAAGGCTACGACGAACGCTGCGACTGCCGCCAAGACCGATGCGAAGAAAGCAACGACCGATACAAAGGCCGCTAAGACTGATACGAATGCCGCCGCAACCGCCAAGACTTCTGCCGTAACAAAGACGACTCCAACGGCAACCGATGCGAAGGCCGCCGCAAAGGATGCGAAGGATACCAAGACCGACAAGGCCAGCGCGGGCAAGTCTGCCGTGAAGAACAGCGTGCGTGCCCGCCGCGACAGTTTGCTCCGCGCCCGCAAGGAAGCCGCTGACGCCGCCAAGAAATCCGCCGCCGCAGAGACCGAGAAGACTGCCGCAAAGACTACGACGAATACAGCGAAAGCCGCGAAGGCTGCTGCTAAGACTGCCGCTGCTAACAAGACTGCCACCACCGCTACGAAGGCCGCTGCCACAACGGCTGCTGCGACCACCGCGAAGACTGCGACGAAGGCTGCCAAGGCCGCCGCGACCTCCGCGAAGGCTGCGGCGAATACCGCGAAAGCGGCAAAGACTACCGCTAAGTCGGCGACCACCACTACAAAATCTGCGACCACTGCCGCGGATGCCGCATCAGCCAAAGCCAGGGCCAAAGCGGCCGCCAAGGCGGAGAAAGCCGCCGCCAAGGCGCGCAAGAAGGCTGCCGCCAAGGCGCGTCGCGACAGCATAGCCACGGCAAAGGCTGCGGCCAAGGCTGCTGCGGCGAAGGCCAAGGCCGAGAAGAAGGCCGCCAAACTCAAAGCCGACTCGATAAAGCGCGCAGAGAAGGCCGCCGCCAAGCAGCGCGCCGATTCCGTGAAGAAGGCGCAGAAGGCGGCTGCAAAGCAGCAGACAGTGGCGCGGGCTCAGGCTGCGCGCTCGCAGGATAGCGCGAAGGTGAAATCGACCGTGCGCAAGAAGGCCACGGACACCACCGCCGCGACCGCGAAGGCCGCCAAGCAGACCGCGAAGACGGCTGCAAGCACGAAGACTGCCGCGAAGAGCACCGCGAAATCCGCGACAACAACCACCAAGACCGCTACTAAGACCGCCAAGGCGGCCACCAGCGCAACCAAAGCCGCGGCGACTGCCGCGAAGGCTACTTCGACCACCAGCAAGACTGCCACCAGCGCCGCGAAATCTACCTCAACTTCGGCCAAGGCCGCCACGACCACAACCAAGACCAATACATCCACCTCCAAGGCCACGCCCAAGATCATGGACAAGGCCCTGCAGGACTCCATCATAGCCAAGGCGCGCCGCGACGCCGAACTCGAGAAGGCGAAGAAGAACAAGAAATAACCCCTTCGGCACGCCGAATTTAATAGCTTCTTAACAACCGCCATTCTCTCCTCGTCCCGAATTATCGCTAATATTGCAATATGAAACAGAACGAAGATCCCCGCCCCTGCATATTGATTATCGACGACGAGGCGGACATACGCGAGATATTGCAAGTGAACCTTGAGACGCGCGGCTACGACACGCTGACGGCCGCGTCGGCCGAAGCGGGCCTCAGTCTCCTTAACGACTCCGTATCTCTTATTCTCCTCGATGTGATGCTGGGCGGAATGTCCGGCTTCGCCATGGCGCGCCATCTGCGCAAGGACCTGCACAGCCGTGTGCCCATCATCTTCCTCACGGCCAGGGACACCGAGAACGACCTGCTCACCGGATTCTCCGCCGGAGGCGATGACTATGTGGCCAAGCCCTTCTCCATCCACGAGGTGCTGGCCCGCGTGGCCGCCGTGCTGAGACGCGGGCAGAGCGCCGCGGCTCAGGAGAGCGAGCACATCGCTCTGGGCGGCATCGAGATAGAGCCCGAGCGCAAACTGGTGCGCGCAGAGGGCCGCGAAGTGATACTCACGCCCAAGGAATACGGCATCCTCAAACTGCTCATGGAGCACCCGGGACGCGTCTTCTCGCGCGAGGAGATCCTGCAGAGCGTCTGGGAGAACGGCACCTTCGTCCTGGAGCGCACCATCGACGTCCACATCACCCGCATCCGCGCCAAGCTCGGCGAGGCGGGCAATCAGATCATCAATCGTCAGGGCTACGGCTACTGCTTTCAAGAGAAATGAAGCGCCTGAGGTATAAATACAAGCTTCTCCTGTCGTTCACCGCCATCTTTGCGGCCTTCGCCGCCATCATGGTGCTCTTTGAGATGCACTATGAGCGCACCCTCAGGCTCGGCGACTTCCGCTCCCAGATGAGTACATACGTCGATATGGCCCACCGCGAGATTGCCGCCGAGGGCGGACGGCTCCGGCCAGCGACCTTCACGCGCTTTCAGGCCGCCATGCCCCGCGACGTCCGCTTCACCATCCTCACGCGTGGCGGCAAAGTGGTCTACGAGTCGGGCTCAGAGCAGGCCGCGAGGATGGACAACCATCTCCACCGCCCCGAGGTGAACGACGCGCTGCGCATCCCCGAGGGCAGCTACGATGTGCGCCTCTCCTCTACCTACCATCGCGACTATTTCTACTACGCCCGCGTCGCCGGGCCCTACATCATCCGTGTGGCGCGCCCTTACGAGGGCAATGTGCGCGGCCTCCTGCGTCCTACCAATGTCTTTCTGCTCTTTGTGCTCCTCGTGCTGCCCATAGCGCTCGTGGTGCTCATCTATGTCTCCGACGGCTTCGGCAGGGCGGTGGTCAGGTTGCGCGAGTTTGCCGACCAGGCCGCCCACGGGCAGATCAACTACAGCGCTATCGACTTTCCCCATTCTGAGCTCGGCGACATAGGCCGCCGCATCATGAGCCTCTACCGCCAGATCGAGGAGAAGGGCCAGGAAGCGCGCACCGACAGAGAGAGGCTCATACGCCACTTCCGCTATTTCGAGGGCGGCATAGCCATCTTTGACAAGAACAAGGAGAAGGTCTACGCCAATCCCCGCTTCGTCCAGTATGTCAACTCCATCCTCCCCTCGCCCACCGGCAATATAGACACGATATGGCAGGCGGAGGCGTTTCAGGCCGCGCGCGAGTTTGCCGAGCTCAATGCCGGTACCCAGGCCTCCGACGACGAGGTGCCCGTGATGCGCTACAACATCCACTCTGGCGGCGCCAACTATGCCGTGCAGGTAGTCGTATACAGCGAGACGGGATTTGAGATGACCATCTACGATGTGACGCGGGCCGAGAAGAACAGGATCCTCAAGCAGCAGATGAGCAACAACATCACCCACGAACTGCGCACACCCGTGAGCAGCATCCGCGGCTACATAGAGACCATCCTCGAGTGCGACGGCCTGAGCGACGAGCGCAAGCGCTACTTCCTCGAGCGCGCCTACAATCAGGTCATCCGCCTGAGCGAACTGATACGCGATGTGGCCATCATCAACAAGGTGGAAGAGGCGCCCGAGACGCTGCACAAGGAGAATGTCTCGCCCCACGACATCATGGCCGAGGTGGTGGAGGAGTTTCAGCAGAAGATAGCTGACAACTCGATCACCGTCGAGAACAACATCGCCCCCGACATCACTGTCTACGGCAACTATTCGCTGGTCTACTCCATCTTCCGCAACCTGGTGGAGAACGCGGTGCGCTATGCCGGCCGCGGTGTGAGGATCTGCGCCGAGTGCTACAACAGCGACGACGACTTCTGCTTCTTCAATTTCTACGACACCGGCAAGGGCTGCCCCGAGGAGCATCTGCCGCGCCTCTTCGAGCGATTCTACAGGGCCGAAGAGGGCCGCACACGCGACACAGGCGGTTCCGGCCTCGGCCTCTCCATCGTGCGCAACGCCGTAGCCTTCCACAAGGGCAACATCTCGGTGCGCAACCGCGTGGGCGGCGGCCTCCAGTTCCTCTTCTCCCTGCAGCGCCGCGCCCTGGAGTAAGGGCACGGTGAGCCTTCGCCTAGGTAGTCGGAAAGTCCTCCCGCCGACCCCCTTCGCGGGAGTAATTGCTTTGCGCCGCGGCGCATTATCTTTCCCGAATATTTTGTAGTATTGCTGTTCTCTATAATATGTACTTTTGCCCGTAGCTTTACTTTATTCGGCTCAAGCGGAGATAGCAAAAGTTTTTGTTTCCGAGCGTGGAAGTCCGCCCTGATATTGTCTCTCTACCGGAAGTTTTACCGGAGACCAATAATATTGCATCATAGAGCCGGTCCCTGTCTTACTATTGCCTGCGCTATAGGTCGGCGGTCTTTGCGATGACGGCGCCGCTGCTCAGCAGGTAATCTATAGCGCGTGAGGCGCATTTTCCGGCCTTGCCCCGAAGGTCAGCGCTTTGAAAGCTCGGCATGAGGGCTTCGGTGAGTGCTCCCACGGTCATGGGTGAGGACAAGAGGGCGATGATATTCCGCTCCGTGTTGTACAGGGGTATTTCCACATATCCCTCGCCCGTGACGGACGGTATGACCGCGGTAAAGCACGGCTGTGTCATGCGCTCGGGGCAAAGGCGAAGCCTTACCGCTTCCCGCTCGGCCTCGTCCACGGGCAGGAGGTGCAGGAACGGGTGGAGCTGCAGTGTGCGGCTGTCTCGGCTTTCCCCCTCGATGGCGAGCCCCGCGATGTTGTCGGCCGCTGCGCGCTCCTCGGCTATCAGTACGTCCGGGCTGACGACGGCAAATGTGCGCACCGTTTCCCTCAGAGCCGCCTCGTAGTGCGGGGCGCCCTGCGAGGCGACGGGGAGCGGGGCGGCGGGGTGGAGCAGCCTGTGGCGCTCGGGAAACAGGTCCGCCACTCTGCGCCACATCTCGGGATACTCGCGCAGCAGGGTGAGCTCTACACTGCGGCATATATCCTTGCGCCGCTTCATGCCGCCCAAGATATGGACGAATTGCCGCTGTCCGAAGTGGAGCATGTCGGAGAATTCCTCAGGCAGATAACCGTTGTCGCGTACTCGCTGCGGCCATATTGTCGCCGGTACCGGTCCCGCCTCACGCGCCATTATGGAGAAGAAGATCTGCTCAAAGACCACATTGGCGCTGATGTCATCGTTGCGGAAACGGTCGGAGTTGAAATCATTGTCACGAAAGAAGCGGAATACTGCCTCCGAGAAGCGCCCGAAGAAATCAATATCCGTTCCGCCGCAAAACCCGAGATTGCACGACGGCACGTCGTCGCTCTCCAAGACGCGGCGAAACGACTCCTGCAGCTTCAGTCCGCTTATCCCCAGCAGGCGGTCTATCATCCTGCGGTAGTAGTCGGTGCACAGCTCCGTGTTTTGCACTATGAGAGGGCTTGCGAGCGTTTGCTCTGTGAGCGGCTTCGTCAGATAGATGTCTCCGTCTATGTGAATGAACGACTCTCTCTGCAGAGAGTAGGTGTGTACTTTGACCAGCGCCCAGTGGCACGTGAGGCAGTGGAACCGGTCGTACACGACCTTTACCTCGGTGTACGGCAGGCCGAGGCGGTCTATGAGCATGCGCGCTCCCTCACTGTCGGTGTAGAGCTCCAGGCGGTCGAAGTGCTGCCTCAGCTTCAGGGCGCTTAGAGCCCACGACATGAGATGGTATTCCGCATCGAGCCACCAGAACTGTGACTCCTCCAGCCTTCTGTCCCCGCACCACAATGTCTGTACTGCTTTCACCTCTTCACCTCGTTTTGTTTCTCCGCATTCTTATGCTCCTTCAGGTAGCGGCGGTTGGCTTTCTCGTAGTGTTTGAGAGCATATTTGTACATCTTCAAATTTCGCTCCTCGTTTCTCACCTCCTTTTGATAGTGAATGATCTCATTGTCATAGCATCCTTCCAATTTATCATTAGCTTGATATATATTGCGGTCTATTTTCAGATTTATGGATTGTTCTCTGTTTTTTAAGTTCTCCTTATTTTGCTTGATATAATCGTTTAAGAGTATTTTATTGCTGGCTAAGACAAATTTGTGCATTTCTATCAATTTACGATATTCTGTAATTTTTCCGCCATAGGGACCTTGTATCGGGAAACCGTATTTGGGCAGCCGGCGGTATTTCTTGTAGTCTACACTATATTTTACGGTACTTTTCGCCTGGTCCAGAGGATAGTAGTGTACATCAGCCGTCAGACATTTGATAACGCGATTCTTATTTTTGCCGGATATGGTGAAGTAAGCCTTGATTTTGAAATGTTTCTTCTCCCTATAATGCTTTATCCGTCCCCGGTTTATGCTCCATGGTCTCCATCGCATTGTTTGGGTACCGTCGATGATAGTATCAATGTCTTTCCTGTTCAGCAGTTCTGCATCAAAGCGGTATGAGCCGAAGTAGCCCAAAGGAGAGTTCTTACGAATGATGCTCGCGAGTTCCCGCTTGTCTTGCGGTAAGTGGTTGCGGTCCCCTATGCCGTAGAGATAGATGTAAGTCACGAATGTGTCGCGGGGCGCAATGATTTTGGTAAGCCCGAATGAGAATCCATTATCCGGCTTCCCGTTAAGGCAGTCTTGCTTCAGCGGCTCGTATACCTCCCGATAAAAGTGGCTGTTAGGGTCATTGCGTATCTCGTCGAAGGACTGAGTGACAACTTGCCCTTTTGCTGCGAGCCCGCACAGTGTAAACCATGCGGCGAATGTTACAGCGATAAATGTGTGGCGTCTCATAGCTATATTTTATTAGTCACACTACCAGATATACTTCCTCTAAGATTATAATATTGGTCTTCTACACAAGATATAATGCCGTGATTTGCAGTTACATTAACGGAAATATCTCTTTTATCGGGACTAGTAGATTTGCATGCTATGCTTTCGTCTATACCATAGTCTCCATATCTTTCCGGAATATCCTTGGAGCCTCCAACCGTAACATAAGGGATGGGATTATCGTTTTTGTCCTTACCTTCCGTTGTCATTCCGGTAACAGTCACAGAGCCTTTACTGCTAATAACTTCTACATGCCAGGGAGTATACTTTCCGTGATCATCTTTTTTCATTACCGCTTGTACCAGTAGACTAGCCGCAATAGTAAAACTATAATAACCGCTAGATACGGTTGTCTTTTCTAATTCTATATTGAGCCACGTTTGATTTTTATATACCGGAGTATGGTATAATGGATCATTAGGATCATCTATATCCCCGCTTCCACTACCACTCCCACAGCCACAACCACAGCCACAACCACAGCCGCAACCACAACCACAGCCGCAACCACAACCACAGCCGTAACTAAACATACCTTCTCGAGGAGTATCGCTTAGAATCTCCTTCATTTCTTCATCGCTTACCGGATTAAGCTCCTTTTTTGAATCGTTATTCATAAATAAAATGTTTAAATGGTTATTATTATTGCCCCTTCGGGCGTTTATTCTTTTCAATCCTTGCTGTAAAGCAGTCATGTCTTCCTGCACTCGGACTTATGTATCTCCTCTATACCGGACACCCCGTTACGATAGTTTTCCGGTACTCAGGTCTCTATCTTTTGACAGCCCCGAGACGGCTGCCTCATATTTCTTTTTTTATACCGTGCAAATATACTTAAATTTCAATATTACCACCAAATATTTATGCGTTTTTGTTTTCAGAATTGCAAAATATTTCTTCGCTCTATCATGTTACAGTTGGTGGCGGTTCTGTGGAAAATCAGCTTGCATATGGCCTCTGCCGTGAGCTGTTTCGCCTGTGCATTCAAATGCATAAAAAATGAATATTCAATAGCGGGGGAAACTCAGGTGCTTTGTAAGAAAAAATACAAGGCACATAATTTAAAATACAAGGCACATATTTTTTCTTACGTGCCTTGTATTTTTGCCCGTTTCGGAGAGCTTGATAATTAGATAGCTACAAATGCCGATTTTCGGACCTCAAAAATGAATATTATTCACCTCTGAAAATGCATATTATTCATTTCGGGAATCACGAGCGGCCTTACCGGGGAGGGCCGCTGCCCTGCGGCGGGAGGGCACTCTCTATATCAAGCGGGATAAGCCGGTTCACTAATGCCCGCTGCAGGCAGTGGTCCCCGGAGTGGCTTGATATTCTGCATGATATGCGCTATATGCGGCCCGACGTGCACTGCAATATGTCCGAGAGAGCCGGTTATTGCCGCTCCGAGAAGTCGCTCACTTCCACTCTTGCCTCTCCGCGGACATCCTCCCCGCTCCAGCGCACGCTGACGGTCTTCTCCTGCGAGGGGAGCAGGTGGAAGTAATTGTCCGAATAGATGACGGGCAGTATCTCATTGCCGTCGGCGGCGATGAGTTTCAGGCGGATGGAGAGCGCCGGTGTGGAGCCCGTATTGCGCAGCCTGACGGTGGCCGTGTTGCTGTTTATTTTGACGTCCTTCTGCAGCTGCGGCTTCGGCAGCGCGAGCAGGCGGCTGTAGGAACCGTTGATGTCCGGCACAGTATAGAGGCTTTGCGAGAGCTCGCGGCCCGAGCGATCCTTCAGACTGAGGCTGACGAAGTAGGCGCCGCTGTAGTCGTCGGGCGGTGTGATCTGGCGGCCCTGGATGGTGGTGTCGGGCCCGCATTTCACATCGTAGGTGTCCGCGCTCAGGTTGCGCCCGCTGTCGTCATATACGGAGGCCGAGACAAGCAGCGTCCCGAAGTCGCGCGGCAGGATGTTGACCACCTCGGCTGTGCGCCGGAAGGCGTCATACTGGATGTGCAGCGGCTCAGAGGCGGCCTTGGTGCCGAAGTAAGCGCCGAGCGGTTCCATGTAATAGTCGTAGGTCTGCCATGTAAGGCTCGGCCACGCTGGGTGACTCATCCAGAGCAGCATGCCGCGCCGTCGGAGCGAGCAGCCCTCCATCATGGCGCGGTAGCCGTCGCGGCAGAGCCACTGGGAGAAGGCCGCATATTCCGCAGCGCTGTGTGCCGGGCCGAAGAGGCGGGTGAGCGCGGCGTTGAATCCCGCTCCGCCCTGCGCGCCGCTCAGTGTGAAGTCGTGGATGCCCCATTCGTCGCCCTGCGGCCACAGACCTGCGGGCGAGAAGGTGCGGCGCATGCTCTCGATGGTCATAATGGCGGGCATACCCATCTCGGAGTGGAGACGCTCGGGACAGTGGGCGAAGTAGTATTCCGCGCCTTTGTACTGATAAGGGCCGTGTCCGCCCGTGCCGTCGTCGGCCGAGGAGGAGATATAGGGCAGATCGCCGCCGATGGTCCGCACATATTCCCTAAGGGCTGCGTCGATGTCCAGCGGAGGATAGCCCTCGTTGCGCCCGCAGTAGATGGCGAGCGACGGGTGACTGCGGATGCGCATGATATAGTCGCGGGCCACGGTGGTGAAGAGCCGCGCGTCGGCGGGGTCAGGCCCGTCGACGGGATTGGCCAGCCAGAAGTCCTGCCATATCATGATGCCCAGGCTGTCGGCCGCGTCGTAGAAGGCGCGTGCAGCGGTCTGGCCCACCCAGTTGCGTATCATATTGAGGCCCATGTCGCGGTGGTAGGCTACGGCGTCGGCGTATTCTCTGCGGCCGTAGGAGAGCGAGGCCTCGCTGAAGCCCCAGCTGCCGCCGCGCGGGGTGATGCGCACACCGTTGCAGTAGAGCTTGAGGTCCTTGAGCACCTCGCGGGCCTTGATCTCGCGGATGCCGGCTTTGTAGCGGATGGTGTCGCCGCCCATGGTGAACGAGGCGTCGTAGAGGTAGGGCGTGCCGTAGCCGTTGGGCCACCAGAGCTTCATGCGGCGGTTGAGCAGCACGGCGTAGTCGTGCGGGCTGAAGCTCACCTCGCGGCTCTCGTGAGGGGCGAGGGAGATGTCTGTGGCGAAACTGAGCGCGCCAATCGTGCCCTCTATCCTGCCGCTCTGCGGGGTGCTCTCGTTGTTGGTCACCACCACGCGCGGCGTCATCGAGGCCGCTGTGTCGCCCTTGGCGAGCGTCGTGGTCACCATGGGGTCGGAGAGCGAGAAGGCGCCGTCGAGCGTGATGTAGACATCGTCGTAGATGCCCGTCGCGCGGCCCCGCATCGTCGGTATCCAGTCCCATCCCACGGTGGCCTGAAACGAAGGTGCGTCGGCTCCGGTATCGCCGCCGTTGATGTCGGGTGAGGCCAGAGTCTTCTGCTTCACGATGCCCGGGTGCTGCCCGCCGCTGACACGGATGGCTATCACGTTCTCGCCGGCCTGAATGAGCGATGTGATCTCCGCCCTGCCCCGCATGAACGCGCCGTGAACCTCTGTCACACGGCGCCCGTTGATGTAGACGACAGCGTCGCGGTTGATACCGTCCAGATGGAGGAAGATATGGCGGCGCTCCCTGAGGCGCGGCATGGTGAAGAGGCCGCGATACCAGAAGGGGCCGTTGAAGTACGACTCCGAGGCGTTGGTGATGTTCGCGGCATGCAGCGGAGGGCTCACGGCGCCGATGTTGACGTGCGAAGTGAGGATGGTGGCGGGCACAGTGGCCGCTGCCCAGCTCTCGGGCTTAAAGGTGGGCAGCGAGAGCTTCTCTCCGGCGGCCGTGACCTGCGAGGCCCGCATCATGCGCCACGAGGCGTCGCACAGCGAGAGGCGCCGGCCGCGCATCTGCTGCGCGGGGCGGGGTGTGTAGACTATGCCGCCGCGGCCCCACGCCTCCATCTCGCCGATGGCATAGTAGCCCGTGCTGTCGGGCTCGCTGAGCCGCAGCCTCAGGTAGCGCGCCACGGCGCGGTAGCGGTAGTCCGCCACGCCCGCAGCGGCGGCGCTGAGCGGCAGGGAGTCAGTCCATGTCCGCCCGTCGGCGGAGGAGAGGAGCATGCCGCGCTTCAGGCCCGTGAGCCACTGGATGCTGACCTTCTCTATCCTCGCCGTGTCGCCCAGGTCCGTCTCCACCCATTGCTCTCCGCCGTCTGCGCTCCGCCATCCGCTGACAAAATGCGATGACGGCAGCAGTTCGGTGAGCGCGCCCGAGGCGGTGGTGATGTTAAGGTCTTCGGCGTCCCAGCGGACAGCGCCCTTCTGCGAGAGCTCTATGCGCAGGCCCTTGTAGCGCCCAGCTGTGAGGCGCAGACTCTCGTCGATCTCACGCACGGGCATGGAGACGGCGGGGCCGGCCTTATTGGGGTCGCTCTCCTGAGTGTATCCGATGTCCTGTCCGGGCAGTCCTGTGCCGCTGTGCTCGTCGGCCGTCTCCCAGGTACGCCCGTCGCGGCTCACGAGGAGGCGCACCCGCCATCCCTTCTGCAGCTTCGCGGCGTCGTAGACCATGCGGCAGGTGAACCTCACGGCGTTGACGCTCACGTCCATGCCTCTCCAGAGAAGGGTGCAGAATGTGCTGTCGCCGCGGAGTGTGATGCGCGTATAGTCGCGCCCGTCGAGCAGCCGCTCGCGCTCTCTGGCGGGCAGCGCGCCCTCGGGCGTGGTCACCGTGAGCCACGGCAGCGGCGCCGTGGCGCGTATGCCATCGGTTATGAGCTGCGGTGTGAGATTGTAGTCATATTGCGAGGATGCCGTTGTCTGACGCCTCAGGGCGAGATTGCGCAGGCTCCCCACGCGTGTGGGCAGCGGATTGTGGCGCTCCGAAGGGGCGGCGGGGTAGAGGCCTGCGGCGGGAGAGGCGTGCAGACTGTCGGCGGGCGCTGCGGGCGAGGCGACTGGCAGCAACAGGATGCCGACGACGGCGAGAAGATGACATGCGTTCATATCCTTAAGGTTGTAAAACCGTTGTTGAGCTGTATACAATACGTGGCAAATATACTAATTTTCACGCTCATGCTAAAAAATCCTCCCTTAGCTTGCCGCGAAAATCGCGCGGCAAGCATCTATACCTGGGGGCACGCTTTAATATAATATTGCCTTACGGCAAATGTCGCGGCGGCCCGTGTTTATTGGCGGAAGCTGATTTTGCAGAGGCAAAACCGTGTTTCGCGCCGCGGGTCTTATACTGTGAATCTGCCGCCGCCAGCGCTGCGGCTTAATAGTTTCTTAACGGAGTCGTAACATGGGGATAACCCGGCAGGAATACTTTTGCAATCGATACAGACAGTAACAAACAGATTAGAGAGATTTTTATGGAAAGCATTTACTTCGTGTTAGTAATCCTGCTCTTCGTGCTTGCGGCGTCCGACCTGTGGGTGGGCGTGAGCAACGACGCGGTCAACTTTATGAACTCCGCCATCGGCTCCAAGGCTGCCAAGTTCCGCACCATCGTGACGGTGGCCGCCATCGGCGTGTTCTTCGGCGCCACGATGAGCAACGGCATGATGGACATCGCCCGCCACGGTGTGTTCAATCCGCAGTACTTCTCCTTCTCGCAGGTGATGACCATCTTCCTGGCGGTGATGGTGACGGACATTGTGCTGCTCGATGTGTTCAACTCCTTCGGCATGCCTACCTCCACTACGGTATCGATGGTGTTCGAACTGCTCGGCGCGTCGTTCGCGCTGGCCATGATCATGACCTGGGGCGACGCCGGCACCGAGTTCGGGCAGTATATCAACTCCGCCAAGGCTCTCGGCATGATCACGGCCATCTTCGTGTCGGTCGGCATAGCGTTCGTGTTCGGTTCGCTCATCATGTACCTCACGAGGCTCATCTTCACCTTCCGCTACAAGGCGAGAGAGAAATATCTCATCGGCATCTACGGCGGTATAGCCGTCACGGCCATCCTCTACTTCATGCTCTTCAAGGGCCTCAAGAACCTGAGCTTCATGACCGACGAGGCTCGCGGCTTCATCGACTCGCACATCGTGCTCATCCTGCTGGGCTGCTTCGTGGTGCTCAGCATCGTGATGCAGATCCTCTACTTCCTGCGCGTCAATGTGCTCAAGGTGATCGTCCTGCTGGGCACGTTCGCCCTGGCGTGGGCTTTCGCCGGCAATGACCTGGTCAACTTCATCGGTGTGCCCCTCGCCGGCTATTCCTCCTACGTCGACTTCACTGGCTCTGGCGCTGTCAATCCCGATACCTATATGATGACCTCGCTCCTCTCCTCCGCCCATACGCCCGTCGTCTTTCTCATCGGCGCCGGCATGATCATGGTGCTCGCGCTCGCCACCTCCAAGAAGGCCCGCCGCGTCACCGAGACGGAGGTGAGCCTCTCGCGCCAGGACGAAGGCGATGAACTGTTCGGCAGCTCGCGTGTGGCCCGCTCCATCGTCAGGATGGCGAGCACGGCCGGCAATTTCATCCTGCGCATCACGCCCGTGGGCGTTCACCGCTTTGTGGAGAGCCGCTTCCAGAGGCCCAAGGAGGCCGCCGGAGCCGGCGCTGCCGCCTACGACCTTATCCGCGCCTCGGTCAATCTCGTCGTGTCGGCGCTGCTCATAGCTCTCGGCACATCGCTCAAGCTCCCGCTCTCCACCACCTACGTCACCTTTATGGTGGCCATGGGTTCTTCCTTCGCCGACAGGGCCTGGGGCAGAGAGTCGGCCGTCTTCCGTGTCACGGGCGTGCTCACGGTCATCGGCGGCTGGTTTATCACCGCCGGCGTGGCCTTCCTCTCCTGCTTCTCCATTGCGCTTATCATGCACTACGGCGGTTTCGTGGCCAAGGTGGTGCTCATCGCGCTGGCCGTAGCCATGCTCATCCACTCCAACATCGTCTACGGACGCCGCAAGAAGGAAAACCACGGCGATGAACTGTTCGCCCAGATGATGGCCTCCACCGACACCGCCGAGATCACCGACCTCCTCAAGCGCCATGTGGCCCGCAGTGTCTCCGACACCACCGACCGCTTCTCCACCATCCTCATCGATGCCACCGAGGGCCTGTTCACCGAGAAGCTGCACACCATACGCAAGGCCCTCAACACTACCAAGAAATACAAGCTCATCCTCAAGAGCCTCCGCCGCCGCGAATTGATCGGCCTGAGGCGCACCGACACCGTGACGGGCGTCAAGCTCAGCACGCCCTTCCACCTCATCCACAACGCCCTCTCGCAGATGTACTATTCCCTGCTGCGTGTGTGCCGCCCCTCGCTCGAGCACGTGGACAACAACTTCCTCCCCATCCCAGGTCGCTACGCCGAGGTCTTCCGCTTCCTCCGCGGCAAGGTGGTCATCCTCATGAACGAGGCCGCGGGCAACTTCAACGAGCTCAATCTGACCGACGGCGAGGAGATCCAGAAGGAGTGCGCCCAGCTCCGCAGCGAGATCTCCGACTTCCGCGACCGCGTGATGGCCGACATGCAGACCTCCGACAAGGACGACATCACGGCGCTCTCCCTCCTGCTCCACCTGTTGCAGGAGATGGAGCAGATGCTCCACGAGCTGGACATGCTCATCTACAATGTGCGCAAGTTCGCCCGTCTGGCCGGTGACAAATAAGGCGGCGGGCGGAGCACCGACGCTCTCCGCTCTCCGCGCCCTATCTTCATACTTTTTATTTCCCCTTGCAGGCGCACATATTATCTTGTGTTTTGTTACAGTCTGAAAATCGCCTGCTAATCTGTGTCAGGGAAATTTTTAAGCCGCGAAAGTATTCGACTCTCTTTCGCGGCTTTTCTATGCCCGCTGCGGCTGCCGCCCGCCTCCCGGGGCTGATGTGGGGGAGCAGGGAATAGCCTTCGGCAAATGTCCTCCGCCGCGATGAGCGAGATTGCCTCCGGCAATGAAAGCCCGCCGGTCATGCGCTTTTGCGCCGCTCCGCAAGGCCTCCGGCTGACGACCTGAGGCCGATTTTTGAGCCTTTGTAAGTAACTGATAATTAGTACCCATATGAGGGCCAAAATTATGTTTGAGATGTTTTGAAATACATTTGAGGTGTTTTTCCTCGTCTCAAATGTAGTTTTTGCGTTGTGCGGAAGTTTTTTTGAGAAGTGCATACGCGATGCTTCTCAAAACGGAGAAATCCATCCCTATGCCCTGGCAGTATACATCCGTAAGGCGGTTGCCGACGACCTGTAACTACATCGGCGGTCTCTGCAAGTGTGCGAAAATCAGCCTCTGCGGGCGGGGCAAATTCTACTGCGAGATAAATTATTTTATCTGCGAGTTAACGAGTCGTCTACTGCGAGATAAATTTTTTTATCTGCGAGTAGAATTTCTCCTTCTCATAGGAGAATGTTTCGCCCTGCGGAAATCCTTTGGCGAAGCCCCTTGCGGACGCAGCCGGATGTGAGAAGAATTGCCGGGCGGCGGTGGTGCCTTCCCTCAGGAGGGTGGTGCCTTCCCTCAGGAGGGGAGCGGCTTTCGGGAGGACCTTCGAAGGCCTCCCGAAAGGCGTTGAAATCATCCCCGCGGCGCACACATTTGTCCTTAATTATCCTATGCCGTGGAAAATAGCTAATTTTGCAGCCGAAATAAGATAAGCAATGTTAGATCCCCGTAATATCAGCATCAAGGACTACAGCTACGACCTCCCCGACGAGAGGATAGCCAAATATCCTGTCAAGAAGCGCGACGAGTCGAAGCTCCTGGTGTACCGCCATGGCGAGATAAGCGACGACCACTTCTACAACCTCCCCGATTACCTGCCCTCAGGGGCGCTCATCGTGTTCAATAACACCCGTGTGATCCGCGCGCGGCTCCACTTCCTGAAGAGCACCGGCGCGCTCATCGAGATATTCTGCCTCGAGCCCGAGGAGCCGAGGGACTATGAGCAGATGTTCCAGACTGTAGGCAGCTGCAGCTGGTCCGTCCTCGTGGGCAACAGGAAGAAGTGGAAGTCCGGCCCGCTCGTGAGGCAGCTCACGGTCGGCGGCCGCGCGACCGAGCTTCGCGCCGAGATGGTGAGCGACGAACCGGGGATGACCATCGTCCGGTTCTCCTGGGACGGCGGCGCCACCTTCGCCGAGGTGCTCGAGAGCGCCGGCGAGCTCCCCATCCCGCCCTACCTCAACCGCAAGACGGAGGAGAGCGACCTCTCCACCTATCAGACAGTCTACTCCAAGGTCAAGGGCTCTGTGGCCGCACCCACGGCGGGGCTCCACTTCACCGAGCGCGAGCTCAGCGCCCTCGACGCCAAGGGCGTGGAGAGGGACGAGATCACGCTGCATGTGGGCGCCGGCACATTCAAGCCCGTCAAGAGCGCCACGATGGCCGGACACATGATGCACAGCGAGTTTATCAGTGTCAAGAGGGCGAGCATCGAGAAGCTCATAGCCCACGACTGCCACTGCATCGCCGTCGGCACCACGAGCGTGCGCACCCTCGAGAGCCTCTATTATATAGGCGTGCTTCTCGAGAGCCATCCCGACGCCGACGACAGCCAGATAGCCGTCAGCCAGTGGCTGCCCTACGACTACGCCGAGCAGGAGAAGCATCCCATCACCGTGCGCCACGCGCTGGAGAATATCCTCGCCTACCTGGACCGCAACGGCCTGCACACACTCACCACCACCACGCGCATCATCATCGCCCCGGGCTATCAGTACAAGGTGGTCCGCGCGCTCATTACCAACTTCCACCAGCCGCAGAGCACCCTCCTGCTGCTCGTCTCCGCCCTCGTGGGCGACGACTGGCGGCGCATCTATTCACATGCCCTGGCCTCGGACTACAGGTTCCTTAGCTATGGCGACAGTTCGCTGCTGATACCCTGATATGAGCATAGCCACATCCCACGACAATCCCGCCGAGATCTTCCCCATTGTGGACGAGGAGGGCCATGTGGTGGGCCGCGCCACGCGCGGCGAGTGCCACAGCGGGAGCATGCTGCTTCATCCAGTCGTCCACCTGCATATCTTCTCGCCCACCGGGGAACTGTTTCTGCAGAAGCGCCCCGACTGGAAGGACATACAGCCCGGCCGCTGGGATACGGCTGTCGGCGGCCATCAGGACTGGGGCGAGACGACGGAGCAGGCGCTCTCCCGCGAGGTGAGCGAGGAGGTGGGCCTCACCGACTTTGAGCCGCGCTTCCTGATGCGCTATGTGTTCTCCTCCACACGTGAGCGCGAGCTCGTCAATGTCTTCTCTACCGTCACGGACCGGCCTCTCGCCCCGAGCGCAGAGACTGCGGGCGGCCGCTTCTTCACGCTCAGCGAGATAGAGAGCCTCATGGGGACGGGCTTCTTCACGCCCAATTTCGAGGGCGAATACCGCCGTCTCAGGGATGCGGGATGCATAGACCGCCTGAGCCCGCGCCGATAGCTGCGCGCGCCCCGTCCACGCCGCGCGGAGCGGCAAAAAGGACGGGAAAAAGTTTGCCGTAACAAGCTAAATGCTTAATTTTGCACTCCGTAAGTAAACAGGAAATTATATAATAATTATGAGTTTAAAAATTGTAGTGCTTGCCAAGCAAGTGCCCGATACGCGCAATGTGGGCAAGGATGCGATGACTCCCCAAGGGACTGTCAACCGTTCCGCCCTGCCTGCCATCTTCAATCCCGAAGACCTCAATGCGCTCGAACAGGCTCTGCGCCTGAAAGATCAGAACCCCGGCACCACGGTGACCGTTGTGACAATGGGCCCTCCCCGCGCCACAGAGATTATCCGCGAGGCTATGTACCGCGGAGCCGACGGCGGCGTGCTGCTCACCAGCCGCGCCTTTGCCGGAGCCGATACGCTCGCCACTTCCTACGCTCTCTCGATGGCCATCCGCAAGATAGGTATTCCTGACCTCGTCATCGGCGGCCGCCAGGCCATAGACGGCGACACCGCTCAGGTGGGTCCGCAGGTGGCTGAGAAGCTTGGGCTCAATCAGGTGACTTATGTGAACAATATCAATTCCTGTGACGGCAAGGAGATCACTGTGACACGCCACATAGACGGCGGTGTCGAGGTGGTCAAGGCTCCTATGCCCATCATGCTCACGGTGAACGGCGACGCAGACCCCTGCCGTCCCCGCAATGCCAAACTGGTGATGACCTACAAGCGTGCCATGACTCCCATAGAGCGCCCCAAGGACGGCGAAGTGCCCCACAAGGAGCAATATGAGAAGCACCCGTTCCTCAACATCACGCAGTGGACTGAGGCCGACGTGAATGCCGACCTCTCACAGTGCGGCCTGGCCGGTTCGCCTACCAAGGTGAAGGCCGTGGAGAATATCGTATTCAAGACCAAAGAGAGCAAGCGCCTCGGCACCTCGGACGACGAGATCAACGGGCTCATTCAGGAGTTACTTGCAAACCATACCATAGGATAAAGCTCAGAGAAAATGAACAACGTATTTGTATATTGCGAAATAGAAAAGCAGACAGTCGAGGAAGTAAGCCTTGAGCTGCTTACCAAGGGCCGCAAACTGGCCGACCGTCTCGGTGTAAAGCTCGAGGCTATATGCGCCGGCTCCGGCATCACGGGCCACGTGGAGGCTCAGGTGCTTCCCTATGGCGTGGATGTGCTGCACGTCTTCGACCACGAAGGCCTCTATCCCTACACTTCCAGGCCTCACACCTCCATTCTGGTCAATCTCTTTAAGCGCGAGAAGCCCCAGATCTGCCTCATGGGCGCTACGGTGATAGGCCGCGACCTCGGACCGCGCGTTTCCTCATCCCTCAAGAGCGGCCTCACAGCCGACTGCACCGCTCTCGAGATAGGCGACTACGACGACAAGAAAACGGGCAAATCCTATAAGGATCTGCTCTTCCAGATACGTCCTGCCTTTGGCGGCAATATAGTAGCGACGATCGTCAACCCCGACCATCGTCCCCAGATGGCTACCGTGAGAAGCGGCGTCATGAAGGCCGAAGTGCTCGACCCCAATTACAAGGGCCAGGTGGTATACGAGAAGACGGACGACTTTGTGCCCGCCTCCGACTATGTGGTCAAGGTCATCGAGCGTCATGTGGAGAAGGCCAAGAACAATCTCAAGGGCGCGCCCATCATCGTCTCCGGCGGCTACGGCGTAGGCAGCGCCGAGGGCTTCAAGCTCCTCTACGATTTTGCCGCTGAGATCCACGCCGAGGTAGGTGCCAGCCGCGCCGCCGTCGACGCCGGTTTCTGCCCCGCCGACCTCCAGATAGGCCAGACGGGTGTCACCGTGAGGCCCAAGGTCTACATCGCCTGCGGCATCTCGGGCGCCATACAGCACGTGGCCGGCATGAAGGAGAGCGGCATAGTCATCTCCATCAATACCGACCCCGACGCGCCCATCAACAAGATTGCCGATTATGTCATCACGGGGTCCGTGGAGGACGTGCTGCCCAAGATGATGAAGTATTACAAACAAAACAGCAAGTAATCCCTTACCGCTTACTCGCACAAACAGATTAAGAGAAAAATGGCAAACTATTATACTGACAAGCCGGAACTCAGATTCCACTTGAACAATGAGCTGATGCACAAAATAGTCGCTCTCCGCGAGGGCGACTTCTCCGAGGCGGCTGAGTATCCCTATGCGCCGCTTGACTACGACGACGCGGTGGACAATTACGACCGCCTGCTTGACATCGTGGGCGACATCACGGCCAATGTCATCGCGCCCAACTCCGAGAGCGTCGACGCCGAGGGCCCGCACCTCAAGAACGGCCGCGTGACCTATGCCGCCGGTACGCAGGAGAACCTCCGCACCATGGTCTCCGCCGGAATGAACGGCCTCACCATGCCGCGCCGCTACGGCGGGCTCAACATCCCCATCACCGTCTACACCATCGCCAACGAGATAGTGTCTGCCGGCGATGCCAGCTTTGAGAACATCTGGAGCCTCCAGGACTGCATAGAGACCCTCTACGAGTTTGGCTCCGAGGAGCAGAGGAAGAAATACATCCCCCGTGTCTGCGCCGGCGAGACAATGTCCATGGACCTCACCGAGCCCGACGCCGGCAGCGACCTGCAGAGCGTGATGCTGCACGCCTCCTACAGCGAGAAGGACGGCTGCTGGCTCCTCAACGGCGTGAAGCGCTTTATCACCAACGGCGACTCCGACATTCACCTCGTGTTGGCCCGCTCCGAAGAGGGTACGCACGACGGCCGCGGCCTCTCCATGTTTATCTACGACAAGAGGAACGGCGGAGTGAATGTGCGCCGCATAGAGAATAAGCTCGGCATCCACGGTTCACCTACCTGCGAGCTGGTCTATAAGAACGCCCATGCCGAGCTCTGCGGCGATCGTCGCCTCGGCCTCATCAAGTATGTGATGGCCCTGATGAACGGCGCGCGTCTCGGTATCGCCGCCCAGAGCGTCGGCATAAGCCAGGCCGCCTACGACGCAGCCCTTTCATACGCCACCGACCGCCGGCAGTTCGGCAAACCCATTATAGAGATGCCGGCCGTGTACAACATACTCTCGACGATGAAGGCCAAACTCGATGCCGGCCGCGCCCTGCTCTATGAGACTTCCCGCTATGTGGACATCTACAAGAGCTACGACGATATTGCACGCTCACGCAAGCTCACGCCCGAGGAGAGACAGGAGAGCAAGAAGTATTCCCGTCTGGCCGACTGCTTCACGCCGCTGGCCAAGGGTATGAACTCGGAGTACGCCAACCAGAACTCCTACGACGGCATTCAGATACACGGCGGTTCGGGCTTCATGCTCGAGTATCCCTGCCAGCGCTATTATCGCGACGCCCGCATCACGAGCATCTACGAAGGCACTACGCAGCTCCAGACCGTAGCTGCCATTCGCTATGTGACCAACGGTACTTACATGGGCGTGATACGCGAGATGCTTGCTGCCCCCGTACAGCCCGCCTATGAGCCGCTCAAGGCTCGCATTGCCGCTATGGCCGACAAGACCGATGCTGCCGTGGCCGCCGTCAAGGCTGCCGGCAGCCAGGAATTCCATGACCTGCACGCCCGCTCTCTCTATGAGATGACGGCCGATACGGTGATGGCTCTGCTATTGCTGCGCGACGCTTCGCAGGCTCCCGAGCTCTTCGACAAGAGCCTTAGGGTGTACCTCAACTATGCCGAGGCCGAGGTAGCTCGTCACGCCTCTCTCGTAGCTGCCGCAGGAGTAGACGATATAGCTCTCTACGTGCAGGCTCCTGCCAAGGCTGAGGAAGAGTAAACATCCTTCCCGCTCTCGGCAGTGACCGTAGACTTTTCGCGGGGCCGCGTCGTAATCATTCGTACGACGCGACCCCGCTGCTTTATTCCCGCCGGTGTTGCCGGCACGCGGGTCATCTGCACCGCCCATGGGGCATATCTTAATGCGTAGAACCGCGACGGACGGAATTGACGGGATTGTAACGAGAAAATATTTCGTTTTTTTTACGTAAGAATTTTATTTTGTACATTTGTGCCAACTTATTGTCAAAATTCTCCAATTATGAAAAAATTTGCATTCCTCATCCTTTCCGGTCTGTGCCTTTTGGGCGGGAAGGCAATGGCTCAGGCTACGGGTCATATCGAGTTTTCGGTACGTGACAATTATGAAGATGAATGGGTATTACCGGCAGGCGCGAAGGGCCTCATAGTGCAGTCGAGCTCCAAGGACGATGACGGCACCTCCTTATGGATGAAGCAGGAGTATTACTCTACCGACCTCAAGCTGACGGGCGCTGACTCCGTCAAGGTGCCCCGCAAGGCAAGGCGCGAAGATTGGCTTGAGGCCGACGGCAAGATTTATACATTTGCCCGAGGTAAGGACGACTCCTTCGTGGTGACAGAGAGCGACCCTGTAGCCCGCACCACGCGTGCCATCACTTCCACCTTTGACCACAAGTCCTCTGCACGCCTCTATACAGTGGGCGGAGGGAAGCTGGTATTCGCCAACACTGAGAAGAAAACAGAGAAAATCAATATAATGGACTTGCAGTCGGGAACAGTCAAGACGCTGGACGTGCACTTTGACGGCGTCAAGGACAAGAACGTCTACGTCTTCGCGCTCAGCATCATCAACTCCAATATCATGGCCTTTGTGAGCGTGGAGGGATATACGTGGCTGCTGCGCACCGATATGGAGGGCAATCAGCTCTCCCGTACACAGATTATCCCCGACGAGCCCGAGGTCATCACTTCCGCAGGCATCTGCAAGAGCGGTGCGCTTACCTTCCTCACCGGCACATATACCAAGAGCAAGAGCGGTAGGGCCAACGGCATCTATATGGCTGCCCTCGACGGTGACAACTTGTCCTTCTTCAAGTCATACAATTTCCTGAATCTTAAAAACTTTACAGAATTCATGTCTGAAAAGCAGCAGAAGAAAGTGGAGCGCCGCAAGGCAAAGGCCGAGAAGGCAGGCAAGGAATACAATGTGGATTACCGCATCGTGAGCCATGACATCGAGTATGACGGACAGAATTACTACTACCTCGGTGAGGCCTTCTATCCCACTTATATCACTTACCGCCAGGGCAATGTCATTATCACGGATTTCAACGGCTATCAGTACACCCACGCAGTGCTGGTCAAGTTTGACCCCAAGGGCAATATGATATGGGATACGTGCTTCCCGATGTGGCCCAAGAACAAGCCTATGAGGGCCGTGCAGCTCGCAGCGCTCGGCAAGCAGGGCAGCAATGTGTCTCTGGTCTATGCCGACCGTGACAAGCTGGTCTCCAAAGTGGTAGACTCCTCTACGGGAGCCGAGGTGCAGGGTAAGGAGACCGACATGATACAGACCGGCGACGACAACGAGGATGTCAAGAAGATGAAAAGCTCCACCGTGCTCCATTGGTGGGACAACAACTTCATCGTCTTCGGACGGCAATATATCAAGAACAAAGATACCGGCGACCGTCGTAAGGTATTCGGCATTACTAAATATACTCTGAAATGAAGCGCTTTGTTTCGGTGATTATGCTTCGGCCCAAGGCCGTGCTTCCTCTGCTTCTGCTCTTGCTCTTCCCCCTTAATGCTTCGGCGCAGGCCTTTGACGGCGAGGATGACAACAAGGTGTCGGTGGGCTACATCAATGCGGGCGGATGCTCGGGCGTCACACTGGGCTACGACAGGGGGATGAACGATTATCTCTCTTTGGGATGCTATCTTAGCATGGTGGAGAAGGGCGGCAAGCACGATGACAGCGGCGGCCTGGAGCGCTGCGACCTCTATTTCGCGGGCAACTATCACTTCCAGGAGCTTCTCAAGCTCCCCTCACCGCTGGATATCTACACCGGCGTAAGCGTCGGGCTGCGCGCAGTCGGCGTGCAGGGCGGTGTGAGGTACAATTTCGGCGAGGTGGTGGGCATCTATGCCGAGGCGCGACAGAACCTGCTCAACACCCTGAAGGGCAGCGGCGACAGCGCAAACTATTATTATAAGGATTTCTGCTTCTCAGTAGGTTTCACGTTCACTTTTTAAGATTGACTTCCCTTTCTGCTGCCGTATCTCTCCCTCCGAAGCTTAGGTACGGCAGCAGTTTTTCTCTCTCCTCATCACCAAGGCCGAGGGCAAAGGCAAGTTGCGCCATAGATGTAATGCGGCCGTACTTCCGGCGAAGCCTCATCACTTCGGCGGCCCGCTTCCTGCCGATGTAGGGATGGCGTGCCAAAGCGCCGAAGTCGGCCTTGTTGATGTCTATGGTCACGTGGCGGGGCGCGGTGACGTGGAAATAGCGCTCTGCACCCTCTGCCATGCCGTACACCTCCCTGACCTGTGTCGCCGCCGTGTAGCCGCCCAGCAGACGCCCGTACTTGATGATTCTCTCAGCCGTGACGCGCCCCACGCCCGGGACGCGCATTAGCACGGCGGTATCGCAGCTGTTGAGGTCCACGCTTTCTCCTTCGCGCAGCTTGGCGGGGAAGGTGCGGGTGACCGGTGAGCGGCGTGTGCGCGGCTCTGTGACTGAAGAGGGAATGGATATGTAAGGCCGTATGCGGCGAAAGTCGGAGGGCGAGAGGGTGTAGATGCGCGCCACGTCACTGGCCGTACGAAATCGCCCGCCTGCCCTACGGTAATGGATGATGGCGCGCACCGCCGAGCGGCTGAGCCCGAGGGCGTCGAGCGTGGCGCTGTCGGCTGTGTTGGGGTCGAAGGGGAACAGACGCCCCCTGCGGCGCTCCTCCTGCCACCGGCGATGCCTTGCAGCCTCTCTGGAGGATGTGCGGATATGGAATGCGCGAAACTCCTCTACCTCGTCTTTATCCCTCGGCGGCTCTACGGCGTCCCTACGACCGCTCTCCACCCACAGCAGTACAAGCGAAGCCGCTATGACAAGCAGAGAGAGCAGCAACAGGCCGCGGCGTTCATCGAGCGGAAAGCGCATTCATCTAAAAGATATTGAGCACGCCGATGCCGTCGAGGAACACGATGCCGATGCAAATGGGGACAACGTATCTCAGCGCAAAGACGACGAGGCGGAAGCAGCGGAACTTGACCGTTCCGTCGTTGGTGAGCTCGTCGTAGAGTATTCTCTTGCTCATCACCCAGCCCGTGAATATCGAGGTGAAGAAGCCCGCGATGAGCAGCATCAGTTTGGCGGTGACGAAGTCGAAGAGGTCGAACAGATTCATGCCGGCTATCTTGAAGTCGCCGAGCACACCCATCGACAGGGAGCAGAGCGCGCCGAGGATGAAGCATCCCGCGGTGACCAGCAGCGCGGCGCGCTTGCGCGATATCTGCCTCGACTCCGAGAGGGCTGCGGTCACCACCTCATGGAGCGAGATGGTGGACGTCAGTGTGGCTACGAGCAGCAGCAGATAGAAGGCGAGCGAGCAGATGTAAGCCACGATGGGCACAGCGCCCAGTACCTTCTGGAATATGTTGGGCAGGGCAATGAATACCAGCGACGGTCCGGCGTCGGGCTCCAGCCCGGGCACGCTGAAGACGGCCGGAAATATTACTATGCCCGCCGTGACGGCGACTATGGTGTCCAGAATGCAGACCTGTGACGCTGTGCGCGAGATGTCCGTCTCGGAGGAGAAATAGGAAGCATAAGTGCACATGCAGCCCATGCCGAGACTAAGCGAATAGAAAGCCTGCGCCATGGCCGCCATGACCACTTTGGAGTTAATCTTCGAGAAGTCGGGCTGGAAAAGAAAGCTCAATCCCTTGCTCACTCCCTCGGTGGAGAGAGAGCAGGCCACGAGAACGAGCAGCAGTATGAACAGAAACGGCATAAGCACCTTGGCCGAGCGCTCTATGCCGCTCTTGACGCCCTTGATGATAACGAAGTGGGTGATGAGAAGGAACGCCGCAAGGCATATGACCGGCATCAGCGGGTCGGTAACGAAGTGGTTGAAATTATCGCTGAATATGCTGCTGCCGGCGTCCCCGCGGCTCATCACATTAAACCGGTTGAAGAGCGCCTCGACGGTGTAGAACAGCGTCCAGCCCGCTACCACGGCGTAGTAGGAGAGGATGAGAAACGCGGTGGTCACTTCGAGTTTGCCGATCCATCCCCATCCGCTGCGCGGCGACATGAGACGGTAGGCCGAACCCGTATTGGCGTGCGAATGACGGCCTATCGAAAACTCGGCTATCAGCAGCGGCAGGCACACGGCCACCACAAAGAAAATGTATACCAGCAGGAACGCCCCGCCGCCGCTGCGTCCCGCCTCCGTCGGGAAGCGCCAGATGTTGCCCAGACCTACTGCCGAACCCGCTGCGGCCAGCACGGCGCCTATCTTGCTTGAGAAATTGCCTCTTGAAGCCATAACTTAACCTATTTTAATTGCAAAATTACGCATTTCCGGCCGTCCGGCGTTCATTGTCACGCTTTTTTGTATCCTTCGCTGCGCTCAGCGGCAGATTATGCCCCATCGCCGCGATTCGCTCCGCCCCGATGCATTCCGTAAGAGGCAAAATCACTAATTTTGCCGCCGGATAATAATACTGACAATGCATTTCTTACGTTTCATAAGCCATTACCCGCTCACGCTGCTGCTCCTGGCGGGCATCTTTACCATCTGCCTCATCCCCATCCCCGAGACGCCGCTCTCCGACGTGCAGTTTATCGATAAATGGACCCACATCGCGCTCTACTTCGTCCTCGTGACGGTCTTCTTTGCCGAGTACCTGCGCTCCGCGAGCCCTCTCCGGTTGCCGACGCTGCTGGTGTGCACGGTGGCGATGCCCCTCTTTATCGGCGCGCTTATCGAGGTGATGCAGGCCACGCTTACCACATGCCGCAGCGGGGAATTCCTCGATTTCGTGGCCGACTCCGTAGGCGTGGCGCTGGGCAACGCGGTCGCCTTCGCCGTGATGAGCCCGCTCTGCAGCCGCATCCGTGCGCACAAAAAAGGCGGCAGAAGCTCGCTCTGAGTTCTGCCGCCCCGTATGCCTGATGGCCTGAGGAATATTCCTTATTTCCTGGTCGTCTTCTTCTTTGTCGTAGTGGTCTTCTTCCTGGCGGTGGAGGATTTCTTGCTGCTGAAATTGACCGTCTTGGTGGCCGTTGTGGTGGTCTTGCCGGCCGAGGCGAACTCGGGCAGGGGCTGATAGTCCTTGAGTATCGACGGAAGCGCCTTCTGGATGTCTGCTATGCGGCGCGCGTCGCTGGGGTGGGTGCTGGCAAACTCGGGCACGCTGCTCGACGACGAAGCCGACATCTTCTGCCAGAAGGACAGCGCCACATTGGGATCATAGCCGGCCAGACGCATGAATACGAGGCCTATCTTGTCTGCTTCGCTCTCGTGCTTGCGCGAGAAGGGAAGGATCACGCCGTAGTTGGCTCCCAGACCGTACACCTGGCTGGCGATGGCCTGTACCTGGGCGCTGGAGCCCGAGAGCGCCTGACCCAAAATGCCTGCGCCGTACTGCGCCACCAGCTGCTGGCTCATGCGCTCATTGCTGTGCTTGGCCACGGCGTGCGCCACCTCGTGACCCAGCACCACGGCCAGTTCGTCATCCTTGGAGATGATCTTCATGAGTCCCTCGTATACCACGATCTTTCCGCCCGGCATGCAGAATGCATTGAGTTCGTCGTTCTGCACCAGATTGAACTCCCACGAGAATTCGCTGATCTCCGACGCAGCTCCATGTGTCTTGAGATATTCCTCTGTGGCGGCGGCTATGCGCTTGCCTACCCTTACCACCTGTGCGGTCTCTTCGGCGTTCGTGCTCTTCTTGGCCGACTTCATGTACGTCTGATATTCCGTGAGGCTGGAACTGAGCACCTCGCTGTCGCTCACCAGATTGAGCTGCCTGCGTCCCGTGACGGGCACGGAGGAGCAGCTTCCCATTAATATTACTGCGGATATGGCCGCAACAATTACCTTTTTCATATTTGCCCTAATTTTACCACGCTGCAACGGTGCGGTGGTTTCTGTGTGCAAAATTCGGAATATTTTTCCGAATATGATTATTATGCAGCCTGTTTGTTGGCTTTTTTCAGAGGGAATATGCCGACGGAGGGGATATTTTTGAGAAGAAATGAAATTTTTCGCGGAAAAGTTTTGCCGTTTAAAATATTCTCTCTACCTTTGCAGTCGCAAATCGGGAAGCCGATATAACATCGCGGAGTGGAGCAGTTGGTAGCTCGCCAGGCTCATAACCTGGAGGTCGCTCGTTCGAGTCGGGTCTCCGCCACTACACGCGAATCCGGAAAGCTCCGGAAGCAATGCGAAGCCAAGTGAGGCCACACGCAAAAGACATATAAGACGGACACATCGCAAGATGTAGATGATCTTAACAATGGTGTTTTAGTTCAGTTGGTTAGAATACATGCCTGTCACGCATGGGGTCACGAGTTCGAGTCTCGTAAACACCGCGAAAGCGCTGCAAACAAATGTTTGCGGCGCTTTTTCAATTTCCGCCGCGCCTCGCGGCGAAGGCGAAGTTGTCTTTTCTCGATCCGTCCAACAATCTATGATTTGGAGCTTCGCGGAGAGACGAAATTCCGAATGAGACAAATCGGATAATATGTATCATAATATTCTCAGAGTTGTAGGGGCAGATCGCTAAAGAACGACATTCTTGTGTCTGCGCCTGTTCATTGATTGCGTGAGATAATTATTGGACTCTTTTTCTTGTATCTTTGGAACAGAATTGTTACTTTTGCAATGTCCAAATAATGGAAAAATGAAATACTCGGAGTTCTACAAGCTGATCGAAAAGGAAGGATGGGTGATAAAGGGCGGCAAAGGTCATTACAAGTACGTGAATCCTAAATACAAATACTTTATACCCGTCGGCAGACACAAGACTCAGGAAATACCGCCGGGAACATTGCATAAGATGATGAGGATGGCAGGCCTGAAATAGGGGTTTGCACGTATGGATAAGAGATTAAGACTATTAAAAACAGGATATGATGAAAGCTATAATTGAGAAATCCTCGGACGGAGGGTATGGAATATATGCCGCTGATGACGCGATACCGGTAGTAAGCAGCGGAGCGACGGAGGATGAGGCAAAAAAGGAATTTGAGGCCTGCAAGAGAGAACAAGCAGAGTATATAAAAGAACAGGAAGGTGCTTATCCGACATGGAAGGACGAACCGATAGATTATCGTTATGATATGACGGCCTTCTTCAAGAGTTTCCCTTTTATCAATGCGACACAGTTTGCGAAAGCTCTGGGCGTTAATCCATCGCTGTTGCGGAAATACAAGAGCGGTCTGGCGCAGGCAAGCGCGGGGCAGAAGGATGCGATACAACACAAATTTGACGAGATAATAAACCGCCTGAGCCTCGTGAAATTCTGAAACCCTTAATTTGAACGAAAATCGCCGTTATTCTGCGGCGCATGGGGACTGTGCTTCTTTCGGCATGGCCCCTTTTTCGTGTCCGCAATAAAGCAGTTTTCCGATAGGCCAGGTATCTTCCCGATGTGCATTGTATTTCTCCATGTGTGAATCGGCGTCACCGCAGGAGAAAGCCGGGCAGACACAAGCGGCCGCGAAGAGAATTCTGCTCTCTTCGCGGCCGTATATCGGCTTGGCGCGGCGGGCACGGCCCGGGCGCTGCGTGCCTTAGATTATGAAATCAGTCTACCGTCCAGATGTTGTTGGTCTCGCAGAGCTCTGCAAAGTTGTGGTAGGGCTTCTGGGCCTTCACCTCTTCTACCTGGCGGTGCACTTCGGCGTCGTAGGTGGGCGTCTCCACATCGCGTATCACACCGAGAGCCACGGGGAAGTCGGGCCCTTGCATGAGCGCGAGCTTGAGGTGGAGCGTCGGGTCGGGATTGTGCGGGTCGTGGACGAGCAGGTCCTTTTCCGTGATGCCGTTCTCGCCGAGCTTCACCACCTTGATGCCGAAGCCCTCCTGCATGAGGCCGTATTCGTTGTTCGGCCCGAAGATCATCGGCTGCCCGGCCTTGAGGTAGATGGCGTTGCGGGCGCGGGTGTCCTTGGAATAGACGTCCTCGTAGGATTTAGGATTGAAGATGACACAGTGCTGCAGCACCTCGACCACGGAAGCGCCCTTGTGGCGGGCGGCGGCGAGGAGTACATCGACCGTCTCGTCCATGTCAGAGGCCACGGTGCGGGCGAAGAAGCGTCCGCGAGCGCCGAAGCACAGTTCCGCAGGGCGGAACGGGTCCTCAACGGTGCCGTAGGGCGAGGACTTGCTGACGAAGCCGCGCAGCGAGGTGGGGGAGTACTGTCCCTTGGTGAGGCCGTAGATGCGGTTGTTGAGCAGCACCATGTTGAGGTCGATGTTGCGGCGTATGGCGTGGATGAAGTGATTGCCACCGATGGCCAGTCCATCGCCGTCGCCGCTGATCTGCCACACTGTGAGTGAGGGCGAGGCCACCTTGAGGCCCGTGGCGATGGCGGCAGCGCGGCCGTGGATGGTGTGCATGCCGTAGGTGTTGACGTAGTAGGGCAGACGGCTCGAGCATCCTATACCGGAGATGACCGCCGTCTCATAGGGCGGCACACCGAGCTGAGCCATGGCTTTGTGCAGCGAGGCCAGAAAGAAATGGTCGCCGCATCCCGGACACCACCGCGGGTGTCCTTTCTTATAATCGTTTACTGTGTATTCGCTCATTGTTGTATAGCTTTCTTATGATTTATATTGTATGCCTGAGCGGCCTTTCAGCCGTGTATGATCTTCTCGAATGCGTCCACGAGACGGCCCACATTGAACGGCTGACCGGTCACCTGATTGTATTGCTCGAGGTGTACGCCCTCCACGTTCATGCGAAGCCAGGCTGCGAGCTGTCCGCCGTTGAGCTCGGCCACTACGACGCGCTTGTGAGCGCGGAGCACTTGGGCGGTGTTGGCGGGCAGAGGATTGATGTATGAGAAATGGGCGAAGGCCACCTTCTCGCCGCGCTTTACCAGTTCGTCAAAGGCCGAATGGAGATGACCGTATGTGCCGCCGAAGCCGACGATGAGCAGGTCTGCGCCTTCCTGTTCGCCCTCGGTCACGAGGTCGGGCACGGGGATGCGGGCTACCTTCTCGGCTCTGAGGCGGGTCATGAGCGCGTGGTTCTCGGGCTGGCCGCTTATCTCGCCGGTGTCGTTGCTCTTCTCCAGTCCGCCGATGACGTGCTCGAAGCCTTTCTGCCCGGGATAGGCGAGATAGCGTGAACCGGTCTTCTCGTCGCGCATGTAGGGCGTCCATTTGCCTGCGAGCTCAGAGGGAACATACGGCGGGTTGATGTCGGGAAGCTGGCTGACCGTCGGGATGCGGAAAGCGCCCGTGCCGTTGGCGATGAAAGCGTCGGAGAGCAGGATGACGGGCGTCGTGTGCTCCTGGGCTATCTTGGCGGCGGCGTAGGCCTTGTAGAAACAGTCGACGGGCGAGGTGGCAGCGATGACGGGCATGGGGCTCTCGCCGTTGCGCCCGAAGAGGGCCTGCAGCAGGTCGCTCTGCTCGCTCTTGGTGGGCAGTCCGGTGGACGGGCCGCCCCTCATCACGTCGATCACCACGAGCGGCAGTTCGGTCATCACGGCCAGATTCATCGCTTCGCTCTTGAGGCAGATGCCCGGGCCCGAGGTGGAGGTCACGGCGAGCGCTCCGCCGAAGGAGGCGCCTATGGCGGAGGCGCAGCCGGCTATCTCGTCCTCGCACTGCACCGTTATCACGCCGAGCGACTTGTGCTTGGCGAGCTCGTGGAGCACATCGGAGGCCGGCGTGATGGGGTAGGAGCCCAGGTAGAGCGTCTTGCCCAGTTTCTCGGCGGCTGCGATGAGGCCGTAGGCCGTAGCCTTGTTGCCGCTGATATCCATGTAGCGGCCCTTCTCCGTGCTGCGGGAGGTCTCGATGCGGTAGGTGTGGTCGATAAACGTGTGCGTGTTGTGGCCGTAGTAGTAGCCGGCTTCCAGCACCTTGACATTGGCCTCGGCAACGGCCGGCTTCTTGGCAAACTTGTCGCGGAGGAGCTTCTCGGCCTCGCTGAGGTTGCGGTCGAAGAGCCAGAAGATGAGCCCCAGGGCGAACATGTTGCGGCTCTTGAGGATGGACTTGTTGTCCATGCCGCAGTCCTTGAGGCAGTCCTTTACCATCGATGTGATGGGGACCTGGACGATCTCGTTCTTGATGCCCAGTTCCTCCACAGGGTCGAGGGTCTTATAGTTGGCCTTCTTGAGGTCGGCCTCCTTGAAGCAGTCGGAGTCGATGATGATGGCGGCGGTGGGCTTGCAGAACATATATTGTGTGGCAAGCGCTGCGGCGTTCATGGCCACGAGGATGTCGCAGCTGTCTCCCGGTGTGTACACCTTGCCGCTGCCTATGTGCACCTGAAAGGCCGACACGCCGCTGCGTGTGCCCTGCGGGGCGCGGATGTCGGCGGGATAGTTGGGAAACGTGCAGATGTCGTTGCCGGAGATGGCCGACACGGTGGAGAAGATGTTGCCGGCAAGCTGCATTCCGTCACCGGAGTCCCCGCTGAAGCGCACCGTGACATTGTCTTTCTCGATGACACGCGGTCCGGCGGAGGATGTCTTTTCGTTGTTCATGATTTTTAGCGTATTTACTCTTGTTTTCCGGGGCGCGATTGGTAACTTTGCGCCCCTTGTTTTTGCAAATTTACAGATTTTTATCCTATCTGTGTCCCGCTTGTTTTGTTTTTTGAGGAGAATAAGCCGCATGATGAGAGAAAAATGAATAAAAAGTGGAAATATTCCGTATTTTGCCAACAATAATGCATAAAAAGCCCGTTTTATGCAGTTTGTTATGCATGACGCATTCTTCCACGCAGCATATAATATTATTGTACTACTGAGAATATTGCGGAAATTCGTAACTTTGCGCCGAGAATAATACGACTGTTATGACAGAGAAACTATACATATACGACACAGAGAAGCGCATGAAGCGCGAGTTTGTCCCCATCGTGAAGGGCAGGGTAGGCATGTATGTCTGCGGCCCCACGGTCTACGGCGACCCGCATCTGGGACACGCGCGCTCGGCCATTACCTTCGACATCGTCTTCCGCTACCTCCGCCATCTGGGCTACAAGGTGCGCTATGTGAGGAACATCACCGATGTGGGCCATCTCGAGCACGATGCCGACGAGGGCGAGGATAAGATAGAGAAGAAGGCACGCCTCGAGCAGGTGGAGCCGATGGAGGTGGCGCAATATTACACCCTTCGCTATCACGACGCCATGCGTGCGCTCAACTGCCTGCCGCCCAGCATCGAGCCCCGCGCCACCGGTCATATCATCGAGCAGGAAGAGCTGGTGAAGCAGATTCTGGACAACGGCTACGCCTACGAGAGCAACGGCAGCGTTTACTTTGACATAGAGAAATACAACAAGAAATATCACTACGGAGTGCTCTCGGGGCGCAACCTGGACGATATCATCAACGAGAGCCGTGCGCTCTCCGGTATCGGCGAGAAGCACAATCAGGCCGACTTCGCCCTCTGGAAGAAGGCGCAGCCCGAGCACATCATGCGCTGGCCCTCGCCTTGGAGCACCGGCTTCCCCGGATGGCACACCGAGTGCACCGCCATGGGCCGCAAGTACCTCGGCGACCGGTTTGACATCCACGGCGGCGGCATGGATCTCATCTTCCCCCACCACGAGTGCGAGATAGCTCAGGCCATGGCCTCCGGCGGACACGAGATAGTGAACTACTGGATGCACAACAACATGGTGACCATCGGCGGACAGAAGATGGGCAAGAGCCTGGGCAACTTTATCACGCTGGCCGAGTTCTTCAGCGGCAATCATCCCAAACTGACGCAGGCCTACACGCCCATGACCATCCGCTTCTTCATGCTGCAGGCCCACTACCGCAGCACGGTGGACTTCTCCAACGAGGCGCTCATCTCCAGCAGCAAGGGTCTGGAGCGCCTGCTCGACGCCCACAAAGCCCTCGGGCGCATAACGCCCGCCGGCGCTGACGCCGACATCCGCCTCTCGCACATCGACGAGCTGCGCCGCGCCTGCACCGACGCCATGAACGACGATTTCAATACGCCGATAGTCATCAGCCACCTCTTCGACGCCTGCCATACCATCAATCAGATCACCGACGGCAAGGCTACCATCGCCCCCGACGCCATCGAGGCGCTCAAGGCCGTCTTCGCCGACTTCGCCTTCGACATCATGGGCCTGCAGGACGAGGCTGCCTCCAACGCGGAGCGCGAGAAGGCTTACGCCGGTGCGGTCGACCTGCTGCTCGACATTCGCCGCAAGGCCAAGGAGGCCAAGGACTGGGCTACGTCCGACCGCGTGCGCGACGAGCTCTCGCGCCTCGGTTTCGAGGTCAAGGATACGCGCGACGGCGCCACCTGGAAGCTCAATAAATAAGAATATATCGCCATTATTAATTGCGGCCCGCCGCTCCTGAGAGAGTGTGCGGGCCGTTTCCGTCTTACGGCGCGCCCCGCCGCCGTCTTAAGACGTTTGCCGACGACTTAGAGGCGATTTTCGTCCCCTTCTAACTATATGAAAATCAGTGCCCATATGAGGGGCAAAATTATGTTTGAGACGTTTTGAAATACCTCAAACGTAGTTTTCCTCGTCTCAAATGTAATTTTGGGGTTAAGCGGAAGATTTTATGGAGTGTGGGGAAATGAGTATTCCGGTGATGGGAATATCCATCGTTTGTGAGCCCAAAGATAGTTTCCGAAGGCTGCCCCTGACGACCGGAAGGCATTCCCGAAGCCGGTATAAATGGGTAAAAATAACCGCCTCGCAGAAGCGTAAATTCTACTACGAGATAAATTATTTTATCTACGAGTAGAACGATTGTCTACTAGCAGATAAATTTTTTTATCTGCTAGTAGAATATTTTCTCCTCCCGCGAGGATTTTGTCTTCTCTCGCGGGAGCTCATTCCTCTCCCATGAGAATTTCCTTTCATCCGCATGAGAATTTATTTTCTTCCCCTGAAAGGTTTACCGGACAGTAAGGCTGATTCTCAGAATATCAGCAGGGGCCAAAATGGCCTTTTTCCCGGCCTCCGGAAGGGCTGGGCTGACTCACTTCTTGCGTCCGGTCTGCATCAGCCTTATCTCCTCGCAGGTCTCTTTGCCGCCGGTGTCCACGAGGCCGAAGCCGTCCTCCTTGTAGCACCACGAAGCCCGCGCTATGCCGAGCTCATCCATCACGCTGATCATGTCGCGGAACCAGCGCAGGCGATCCTCCAGCGGCGAGTTCCATAACGCGCCGAATTCGCCGCAGTAGATGCGCAGCCCCTTGGCCTTGACATAGTCCGCCGCCTCTTTCATCTCGCGGTAGATGCGCGTGCGGTCGTAGGTCTGCGCCGGCTCGCTCCACCACTTATACTTCTTCGCAATGGCGGAGCCTTCGGCTTGCAGTTCGTCCGCTCTCATCGGCGTGCCGGGGTAGTGCACGGGGCCCTTGTAATCCTTCATGTCCGTCCATGAGGTCCGGTAGTGGGTCAGCGCGAAGGGATTGTAGTAGTGGAAGCTGACGATGATGTTCTTGTCGCCCTCGGGGAGCTCGAGATATTTGACCTTGTCGAAGGCCTGCCAGCGATTGGAACCGATGACTATGACGCGGTTGGGCTCCAGCGCCCTTATGGCGCGGTAGACGGGGAGGTACACCTTGTTCCAGTCGGCGTCGTTGTCGGCCACGGGCTCATTCATCAGTTCGTAGGCCACCTTGGTGAGCGGATATTTGTGCAGCTCGCCGCTGAGCGCCTGCCATACCTCGATGAAACGACGGCCCGCCGCGGGATCGGTGAAGAGCGGATTGTTCTTGCTGTTGAAGTAGTGGGCGCGCAGGATGTGCATGTCCACGATGACCCGCAGCCCGTGCTTGAGCGAACTGTCGATGGCGTTGTGCAGCAGGGCGAAGGCCTCGGGGTCCTTGCTCCCGTCCTGGCGGAACATCTGCTCCTCGTCTATCGGCAGGCGGATGTGGTCGAAGCCCCACGACGCGATGCGCGCTATGTCCGCCTCGGTGAAGTACGCTGTGCGTTCGCTGCCGCGCGCCCCGCTCTGCGAGAGCCAGTGGGCGATGTTGGTGCCGCGCATGATGTTAAACTTGACACGCTTGCCCGTGGCCTCGCCTGTCGGCAGCAGTGCGGCCACGATCATCAGCAGGGTGATGAGAAATGGATGAAATTTCTTGATCTTCTTCATGGTAAAATGTTGTTTCCGGGGAATCCCCCGTCCGAAGCAAAGTTAAAGAAAATATCGCAGCGGGTGGATTTTTCCGCCCATAAATGCGCATGCCTCCTACGCAGACCCGCTTTTTCCCGCCCGGCATTGCCTTTCCATTCCCTTCTGATACCTTTCTGAAATAGTTCTAATGCCTCGCCGCATTATGTATGCGGGCCTTAAGATTAAAGAGAATGAAACATTTTTCTCTCTCATAGTGCCGCGGTAATTGATGATTAACGTAATTTTGTCCTGAAAACGAAAAATGTGACTATGAAGCGTTATTATTCTCTCCTGATGCTCTTTGGGTTACTGGCTCTCACGGGCTGTAAGAAGGACCCGCAGGAAATTTTCAACGAGCAGAAATCTGGCGTTGTGCTTATTTGCAACGAGTTTTACTATGACATTACCCTCCCGGATGGGGAGAACTTGTATTTCTCGGGCATTGACGACGACGGTTCGCTGGAGAATCTTACCAACAACCGGGAAGAAATCAGGCAGAAACCGAATGTGCTCAACGGGACGGGCTTTTTCATCGACCGCACGGGCCGCATCCTCACCAACCGTCACGTCGTGGCGCCTCAGGTGGACAAGGCCACTGTGCGCAATAATATCAACGCCATTCTGCAGGGATATGCCATCTACATCGACCAGCTTCAGGACTCGCTCAATCAGCGCTATGCCGAGATACAGTCGTATGCGGAGCAGAGCACATACCAGAACTATGACGGTGAGACTTACAGCACCATGAGCGATTACGACATAGCCACGTTGCAACAGGAGGTGGACAGGCTCAGACAGCAGTATGACGACGCTCAGAGCATCAAGAACTATCTGATGAGTAACATTCTCAGCGATAATTTCAGCATACAGCTCCACTCACGGTTCGGCATCGCCTATGACGGCAGCAGCGTGGACAAGTGGGACGACTTTATGCGGACGCCCTGCGACCTGCTGCGCGTCTCTGACGATGCCAACTCGGATCTCGCGCTTCTGCAGCTCCACACAAGGGTCACGCCGGCCGACCGCTATATTTACAGCGTGGAGGACATGAAGGCGACTCTCGACGATGACCTTAAGATCAATCAGACGGTATACATGATAGGCTATAACCACGGGGTGGCACTCGCCAAGACGGACAACGGCATCCGCGCTCAGTTCACCAGCGGCACCATCACTCAGCAGCCCGATGGCAAACGCATCACATACAGCATCCCGGCGATGCCTGGCTCGAGCGGCTCGCCCATTGTGGACGACCGCGGGCGGCTCATCGCCGTCAACTTCGCCGGCAGCAGTGGCAGCGACAACTTCAATTTCGGCATTCCCCTGATGCGCATCCTGACGTTCCTGAAATAAGCGAGGCTGTGTATAGGACGTTTTCCCGTGTGTATAACTCATGGGCTTCGTCGTGCGAAAAATTTCCCGGAAGTGTCTCGTGACGCTCATAAGATGACTTATTGAGACACTAGCGAGGCAGACGAGTTTTCAAATAAGAAAGATTGAAATTCTGATAATGTAACCTACGGGCTACGCATACGCTGCCTATGGGCAGCAATAGCGGAGGCGGCGGGATGCCCGGGCGCCAGGGCGGAGGGCTATACTGCGAAGAAGTGGCGGCTGGCCCTCAGCAGATGGCGCACGGTGGAGATGAGCTCCTGTGTCTCCTGCAGCGTGTTGAGGTAGAGTATCTCGATGCGGATGTTGCCCTGCTCGGTCTGCATGCGGTTCATCTGGCGGTCGCGGAGAGCCGAGAGGCGGTGGCGCGCTTCGTTGGCGCGCACCATAAAGAGGTCGGCGTTCTCGTAATTGCCGTTGCGTATCATATCGAGAGCCTCGTCGATGATGTCGAGAGTGAGCTTCTCCACATTGTTGAGCTCCTCGATGAGCACAGGCGGGAGCGGCGTGAAATTGTTGTCCACATGCTCCAGACAGGGATCGGAGAGGCGCTTCAGGCAGTAGATGATCTGCGAGATGGAGTTGCTGCTCAGGTGAAACCATGTGTTCTTCTCCACCGCGGTGAGGTAGTCGATCTTGCGCATGCCGATGAGCTCCTTGGAGCGCATCTTCTTCCAGAGGCTCTTCTGCTGGCCGAGCGCATTCTCGGCGTGGTGGATGGTTCGGTAGTCGTCGTCCTTGAGGCCCGTGATGATCTGCGTATAGACGGTGTGGGCGAATTCGAGGATGTTAACCTGATTGAGGCGGATGTGCTCGCCCAGAAGTTCCTTAATCTCGTTCTGGTCGGTGGCCTTGATGAGCTTGCGGAATATCTGGTCCTTGTTCTCGTTGGCCTCGCGCTTCTTGAAGAGCTTGTTGTTGCGGATGATGATGAACACCACGGTGGCTATGCAGATCACCATGGCGGGCGGGCCCACGTAGTACATGAACAGCGAGGTGACGAAGCAAAGGATGAAGGCCGCGCCGGCGGTGATAAACCAGCCGCCGATGACGGAGATGACGCCCGTGATGCGGTAGACGGCGGTGTCGCGGCCCCACGCGCGGTCGGCCAGCGAACTACCCATGGCCACCATGAACGCTACGTAGGTCGTGGAGAGCGGCAGCTGGAGCGAGGTGCCGATGATGATGAGCAGGCCTGCGAGCACCAGATTGACCGAGGCGCGGACCATGTCAAAGGCTGCGCCGTCGGGCAGAACGGCATCGTCGCTGTCGAAGCGGCTGTCGATCCATTTCTTGGCTTTGGCGGGGATGATCTTGTCCACGGCGGCGCTCAGATTCATGGCGCTGCGCACCGTGGAGCGGGCTATGCGCGAGCTGCTGAAGATCTCCTCGCCCGCGTCCTGGCGCGAGAGGCTCACACTGGTGTTGATCACCTTGCGGGCCTTCTTGGAGGTGATAAGGGCGAAGACCATGATGGCGCCGGCGGCGATGAGGAAGTAGATGGGCGTGTGGGCCGTCTCGTGGAGGCGGCTTACACAGAATGCTGACGGGTCGCCAGCGCCGGCCTCGACGTAGTACTGATAGGACGAGAGCGCTGCGAGCGGCACACCGATAAAGTTGACCAGGTCATTGCCCGCGAAGGCCATGGCCAGGGCAAAGGTGCCGAAGAGCACTATGATGCGGAAGATGTTGACGTGAAGGAGGTCGAGGATCTGCGTCAGGATGCCGGACGTCACGAAGCACACCCAGAAGATGGTGAACTTGTGCGTCTCGATGAGCGCGCGGAACTCGGGCGTCATAAACTGTGACTTGCCCAATCCGGAGACGAGCAGGAAGAACAGGATGGCCGTGATGGAGATGCCGCCGAAGATGCCCACAGCCCAGCGGCTCTTCTGGCGAAACTTGAAGGTGAACACCACGCGCGTGATCCACATCACTATGAGGCCGAAGACAAAGGCCACCGCCACGCTGAGGAAGATGCCGAGGATGATGGAGAGCGCCTTGTCGGTGTTGATGAGATTGGCGTAGGAGAGGGCGTGATTATGTAATATCTTGACTATGGCGAGGGCCGTGCTGCCTCCGAGCAACTCGAAGACCATCGAGACGGTGGAGGACGTGGGCATGCCGAGCGTGTTGAATATGTCCAGCAGGATCACATCGCTCACGCCGACGGCCAGAAAGATGCAGATGACTTCGTTAAAATAATAGTAATCGGGGTTGAGGATGCCGTGGCGCGCTATGTCCATCATCCCGTTGCTCGTGGTGGCGCCGACAAAGATGCCGACGGCTGCGACCGTGAAGACGACAGGGATCTTGCCGGCCTTGGCGCCTATGGCAGCGCTCAGAAAGTTTCCCGCATCGGTGGACACGCCTGCAGTCAGGTCGTAACAGGCTAATGAGAAAATGAAGACGAGGACGCCTAAATACAAATATTCCATAAAGGGAATTGACTCATTTACTCCGCAAAATTAAAAAAATCCCACTAATCTGCCCATTGTGACAGTTCTTTTCTTTATTGAGATTAAAAAATATAATTCATTGCGGCCGTTTTTCGGGCCAAATATTGACAAAAAGCCGTGCCGCTTCGATGGAAACGGCACGGCTTTCTATGATTTTCCGCGCTCCCCGGAGCGCGCGTTGTCTCGTGAGGATTGTGTCTGTCTGCGTCACGCTTTTGTCCTCTTCCCGCTACGAGCAGAAGAAGAGTATCAGCATCTGGGCCGTGATGATGCGCAGGAACATGGTGAGCGGGTAGACGGTCGAATAGCCGATGGCGGGAGCGTCGTTGCCGGCTGCGTTGTTGGCGAAAGCCAGTGCGGGAGGATCGGTCGTCGCGCCGGCTATCACACCGGCCAGGATGAAGTAGTTCACCTTGTACTTGAGGCGCGCTATGATGCCGATGATAAGGATGGGAATGACGGTGATGAGAAATCCGGTCCATACATACTTGACGCCGTCGCCTGCCACAACCGTCTGCCAGAACCCGGCGCCCGACTTGATGCCCACGGCGGCCAGGAACAACACGAGGCCTACCTCGCGCATGAACAGATTGGCCGACGTGGTGGTGTAGGCCACGATGTGAGCCTTATAGCCCACGGCGCCGATGAGGATGGCGATGATGAGCGGGCCGCCGGCCAGACCCAGACGCACGGGCGCCGGCATGCCGGGCAGGGCGATGGGCAGACTGCCGAGGATGATACCCAGCAGGAGGCCGAGGAACATGGCGTCAACGTTCGGGTGGTCCAAGCGCTTGAGCGAGTTGCCGAGACGGTCGGCCACGTGGCGCACGGAGTCGGCGGGGCCGACCACCTTCACCCTGTCGCCCATCTGCAGGCGCAGATGGCTGGCGCCGAAGAGCTCGATGCCCGAACGCGTGATGCGCGTCACATTGACGCTGTAGAGCGTGCCGAAGTTGAGCTGCCCCAGCGTCTTGCCGTTGACCTCGGGACGCGTCACTACGATGCTGCGCGAGATGACGGGCTCGTCTTTGGTCTGCCAGTCTACCTCTATCTCATGACCTATGAAGGCCTCGATAGCTGCGGCGTCCTCCTCGGTGCAGACGATGTTGAGCTTGTCGCCCTCCTCGAGCACCGTCTCGCCGTTGGGCACGATGAACTCAGAGCCGCGGAGGATGGTGGTGCACACCATGTTGCGGCCCAGGAAGTTGCGCACCGTCTCCATCGTCTTGCCCACGAGGGCGTGATTGGTGACGATGAGCGACATGGAGTGGGGCTTGGTGTGGGCGTTGTCGCCGTTCTCCAGCTGGTACATCTCGTTCTCCTTCTTGGTGTTGATGCGGCAGATGTAACGGATGGCGATGGTAGCGCCGATGATGCCGAGCACACCGAGCGGGTAGGCGCAGGCGTAGCCGTTGGCTATCTGGGCTCCGCTGCTGGCCGTCTGCGAGAGTGCTTCATTGGCAGCGCCGAGGCCAGGGGTGTTGGTGACTGCGCCGCAGAGCACACCCACCATCATGGGCAGGTTGACAGGATTCTTGGTGTCGAAGAATAGGTAGTAGAGCGTCAGCATCACTGCGATGTTGAGCGCCACGATGCCCACGGCGAGCATGTTGAGCTTCAGACCACCCTTCTTGAAACTCTCGAAGAAGGATGGGCCCACCTGAAGTCCCACACAGTAGACGAAGAACATCAGGCCGAAATTTTGCAGGAAGTCGAGGATCTCCTCGGGACACGCGTACTGGGTCTGGGGCATGAGGGTCTTGTAGATATGGCCCACGATGATGCCCATAAACAGCACAAAGGTGACGCCGAGGGAGATGACGCCGCCTATCTTGATTTTTCCGAGCCACACGCCGGTCGATATGACAAGGGCGAAAAGAATGACGATATGCGCCACTGACGTAGTGTCGGTAAAAAGGTTATAGAACCACTCCATTTCTTAAGGTCTCTTATTATATTTACTTTTACGGCTTGCAAAGATAAGAAAAAAACGCCATCTGCCTGTCGCGCCCACGCATATTTATACATGAAATAAGGCCCCGCGGCGCGATATTGCTATCTGACGGCCGTGCAGAGCCGCATCTGTCTGAAGAGGAGAGCAAAACTGGCGCGCCATTGCCCTGCGGAGAGAATCCCCTGCGGCAGAGGAAACGCCAGTCCCGCCATGCCGGAATCATCTCCAATTTCCAAAAATCATCGAGGCATATGATTGTCTCATGACAGCTGCGATGAGAGTGCATGACAGCTG
>OMUV01000136.1 GCA_900314335.1 uncultured Prevotellaceae bacterium
CTGTTAGTAAATCTCTATACTTCGGATTTAGAAGATAGTCTGGGAGATATTTGAATGCCACAAACTTGTCTGGAGCAACCTGTATCGGCATATAATCACGCGCCCACATATCTTTTGCACCTCGGAAAAACTCTATCGGATAGCCTTTTTCTTTCAAGGTTGATATTGAACGATACAAATCTGGACACACTTGCTCAAGCATGTGAGAAAAGTAAATTGTATTTGTAAGCTGGTCTGTAATCATGATTATTCAGTTTTAATTGATTATCTTACATTGTTTTACACTGTTCCTTGTTCACAACCCTATCTCTGAACAACTTCATATTGGTGAAGTTACGTGAAATATTCTGCACAAGTTCCAGATAGTTGTCGCTACCATCTTCCCATTTGTGGTAGAAGGGCTTTATTGAAACGCAGTTCTCATGCTCGAAGACGGTGTTTAGCAGAGTCCTGTCTGAGTTGCCACAAGAATGCCCCATAATCAGCACTTGGAATGGGGCTGCCATCAGGAAGTCAAGCATCTTATGGTAATTCCTTGTTTCCAGATACTTCACAGACTTGACGTTCTTCAACAACTCATTGTCTTGCTTGTCAAGAATGTCCTGATAGTCCTTGTCAAGTTCATCACCATAGCCAAAGATGATGTGTTCAGGGTGCTCCAACTCTCCATGGATGTAATTGAGGATAAGACCACCATATTGTTCATATTCCTTAACAGTCCCAGTATAATTGAAACACAACAGCATGATACGTTCTGGGGGCATTCCTGAAAAACGTTCGTCCATATATCGATTATCATCAAAGGCATTGGTGTCATATTCTATGACTCCCATTGTCTTTGCCAATGCTTTTCCCTCAATTGATAAATCCTCTATGCAAATGTTTTCTCTTATGGCACTATTAATCGTTTCTATCGTTACAGGGACATCAATTGTCCGAAGGTATTCTACCAGCTTTTCCTGCAAATAAGCCAGCTGCTCATTCAGTTCCTTGACCGAGTAACCTCTGCCTGCATTTCCTGTACACTGCTTCAATAGCTGATAGTAGTCGTTCTCAATATCAACCCATCCTCTTGTTTCTATTGATTGGAGAATTGTCTCAAAGAATTTAGAATACGTCACAGAAAAATCATCTGTATTTTCCTTTATCGCACTTATAATCTCAGTTGGTGGGTATTTCCACTCCCTTGTCATCAAATCCCTAAATGAATGAAAGAAGAAGAAATTAGACCAACTGGCACAATCTTTTGTGTTCTTTATCTCCAACTTGCATAAGCAATCTTCCGAGATAGGGGCATGCTCTGTCAACATGGCATTCAATCTCCTTTCCCAATACCAGTTTATGAAATCCATATAACTGGTTTTGAGACTATGTGCCATATCAAAGCCATTTCCTATGATAACGAGTCGATTCATTTTCGTTCATTCTTAGTTTTATGCCACACCACCATATCTTTGACTAACATAGTTGTAAATGGTATCTCGGTAGAAGTTTATACTTTCTTCGCTATAACTCTCTGGAAGTTCTTGCCACAAAACATCACGTATGGTAATGATAAGAGTAGCACGAGTCGTTGGCTTGTCAAATGGATGATCCATACCAGACAACTGTTCCTTTATTTTAGCAAGCAACTCTATGGCTACATCCTTCAGCTTTTTGACTTCTGTCTTTGACAGATTGTCTTTCAATAGGAGGTCATAGAGCGAGAGTTCTTCATCACTCTTGAATCCTTCTCGTACATAACGCTTCTCTTCTTCGCTGAGAGATTGAGACAGATGCATCAACTCCTCGAAGGTCTTCTCTATCGTTGCGCGATTCTGCTCCTGGTTATACGCTTGAATAATCTCCTGATACTTTTCGTAAAAGTTAATTCTGGATGGATTCTCTGCTAATAGTCGAGCCAGACGTTCCTGAAGTAAGTCTTGAATGTCTCTTAGTACGAGATTCTTGTCTTCACGCTTGGCAAACTCTCTTCGCAATAAATCGAAGTCGATACCGCTGATGTCAAATCTACGTCCACCACCATCAGCAACCATCATAGCATTGGAATCTATTTCAAGATGCTCATTGACAATATCATTGATTGCCACACTCAGGTCTGTGATGTCCGCGTGCTTACGCTTTTTCTGCAATTCCTTGTAGATGGCTTCCAGAGCATCTTTCTTTTTGCGCATGTCTTCAGTTATATCTTCACGATCGAGATATTTCCAAAGTTTGAGCAAGGTAGTCGCAAATGTGCAGAACGACTTACGGGTTTCAATCTTATCACAAAGCTGGTTTGCTGCCTTCTTTAGAAGTGACAGTTTCTCAAATGACATTGCATCAATGAGTTCCTGCAATTCAAAACCTTTATCATGCAGAAATGATTCCGCTGTCGCAATGATTTCCCAAACATTCTTTATCAGTTCTTCCTTGTTGACTGTAGGGTCATTGCCACCTTCACCGCCATCAGGATTGGCTGTATAGTCAGCCAGTGCTTGGCGGAGTGCTTTCACAATGCCAATATAGTCGATGACCAGGCCATTCGACTTACCTTCTGCCACACGGTTTGCACGGGCTATGGTCTGCATCAGGGTATGCGCCTTCATGGGTTTATCAATATAAAGGCATGACAGCGTTTTTACGTCAAAACCTGTCAGCCACATGGCGCAGACAAAGACCACGCGCAGTTTGCCGTCGGCATCCTTGAACTCCTTGTCCAACTCCCTTTTCTCCATCTTCTCACGATGTGGAGTGATATCAAGTCGCCATTTCTTGAATGTCTGTATCTCGTTCTGCTCCTGCGATACAACAACTGCCATTTCGGTTTCTTCCATCCATTGCAGTTTACGCTTCATCTCCTGAACTTCCTGTTGCCATGGATCTTGCTCAATACGTTTGCGCAGAGCCTTTATCTCTTTTTGCCAATACTCCTGCACGTAGTTATACATGCGGACGCAAGTTACCTTGTTGAAGCTTACCATCATGGCCTTACCGCTTGTCCACAAGTCGCTATAGTGACGCACAAAGTCCTGTGCCACTACTCGCAGTCGTTTCTCGGCGGTCAACAGATGTACCTCCTGTGCAAACTCACGCTCCAGCTTAGCTTGCTGTGAAGGGTCCAAGTCCTCTTCATCCAATCTGGCGGCAATCTCTGCATTGATTTCCGGATTCTTCAGCTCTTGAAGTTTCTCACCGCGATTCTCATAGTAGAGAGGAACCGTTGCCTTATCCTCTACGGCACGTTTGAAGTCATACACAGATACATACTGCCCGAAGGTACGAGCTGTGATATTATCGTCTCGCAACAAAGGCGTACCGGTGAAACCAATACGATTTGCTGTTGGTAACATGTGCATGAGGTTGTCGGCAAAAACACCATTCTGTGTACGGTGTGCTTCGTCACTCATCACGATGATGTCATGATCAGGATAGATAGGTTCTGCGTCTGCCTTGTTGAACTTCTGTATCAGTGAAAAGATAAACGAAGGATTTCCAGTTAGCTTCTGCCGAAGATCATCACCGCTATGTGCAATGAACTGTTTGGCTTTCAATCCTCCCAACAGTCCGCAATTCTCGAAGGTATCACTTATCTGTTTGTTCAACTCATCGCGATCGGTCAGCACCACAATCGTTGGCGAGCCTTCAAACTTACGCCTGATTTTCTGAGCCAGGAATACCATTGAATAGCTCTTGCCTGAGCCTTGGGTGTGCCAAAACACCCCCAGCTTACCCTTCATTTCCTCACGATGGCGATACATCTCCACAGCTTGATTCACACCCAGGTACTGATGGTTGCGTGCCAGAATCTTTACAGTTGAACCTCCGCTATGGTCGAAGAGAATAAAGTTTTCAAGCAAATCCAGCAGGTTCTCTTTTTTACAGATACCACGCAGCATTGTTGGCAGCTCGATGTTGCCATGATCCAATTCCGTCAGTCGTTTCCACTCATGGAAGAACTCCCACTTTGCGCCCACTGTACCCACACGGCTTTCCATGCCATTGCTCAGCATAATCATGGCATTGTGGTGGAACAAATGGGGTATGGTGTCAAGGTAGTCGCGATAGTTGTCGGTATAAGCATTCTGTATGTCCTGGTCATGATTCTTCAGTTCGATGAAGATAAGCGGAAGACCATTCACGAAGCACACCACATCTGCTCTGCGTTTGTGGATAGGTCCCTTTATCCAAAGTTCTCTGACGGCAATAAACTCGTTGTTATCCACATTGGCAAAGTCCATAACCTTGGCACGTACCAGTTCCGTTTCACCATTCGGTTTAAGGCGAGTAACAGGCACACCATCACGCAAATAACCATACTTCTCCTCGTTGATCTGCATCAGCGTCTGCGAGCTCATGTAGCTGGTCATGCGCTCGATGGCTTCTGTCAACTGCTTGTCTGTCATCCATGGATTCAGACGTTTCAAGGCCAAGCGAAGATGCCGTATCAGTACGACCTCGCTCTGTGTCTTGCGTCCCAGCGTACCTTGTTCACCAAGTACCTCATTGTCGAAAGCATACACAGACTTCCAGCCAAGCTCTTTTTCCAAGAGTTCGGCTGTTGATTTCTGTATTAGCAGGTCTTCACTATAGTCTTTTGCCATAATTTTATTTATTGGTGCCCATAACAGGCAGTGGAACACATACTTTATAAAATCTTGCCAATTTACGTACTGGAGTTGTACATAAATCTCGAAGTCTCTTATTTGCAAACGGATTCTTCACATCGCGTCCTTCCTTTGGGTATATGATAACGCAAGGAACGTTTGGAATAGGAGATTCTTCATCTATATCCTCATAGCCAAGGTGATGTAGGATAGGAATGTCTCTACTATAACCACTTAGTTGTCGTATGACATTATTGTCAAGCGATGAACTCTCATACTTTGGAATGTATTTCGTGTCAAGTATTGCCTTAAATCCAGTCGCGCAATAAAGGAAGTCTGGGAATCCCGTCTTTCCATTGAACTGATACGATATTTTATTTCCGTACGCTTCATTTAGCAATCCATAAACATAATGCTCATAGAGCAATGACATATCCAATGTAAATGGAGGGACATTCTCGTCCAATGAACTTGTTTTACTTATACTATAATCGTATCTTCGAAGAATAAGTTTTGCCAAACGTACAGCCTCATTGTATTCACTAAAAAGTTTATGCCCTTTTATCAGAGGCACTTCCTTTATCTGTACTTCATCGGTTACATTTTCGAATAAAGCCAAAGACTTTGATAGCATCAGTTTTGCTTTGTTCCCTATGGAATGATTCTCTGTTATTATTCTGAGTATTTGAGAACTGAACAATAAGGCTTTCTTGATAAGTCTGTTTTCAGGAATGTCAACCGTATATTCGTCAAAGTCACAAAAGACTCTATCGAATCTTTTTGAAGCAATGTTCTTTCGTTCATTCTTCATCACTTGTATGTGTCCTTTGACTTTTTTCAGGTTCTCGCTGTAATGTACATAGCCTTTCTTTAAAGACTTGATTCTACTTACGACTCCAAGAAAATGCAGAACAATAAGAGGACTTAAAACACCTTTTAGTGATGGTGCATGTATGACAGGAGCCTCACTATCAATGTTATAAATCTCGGCGAAAGACTCCACTGACAAATCTGATGAGAAGCACATCATGAACATAGTGAGGAAATCTATTTCTTCCATCCCTCTCTTTGTTGTTACAACTAATGCTTCTTTATCGTCTATCCATTCAGCCCCAATAACATACGATGCATAATATCCCCATGGATCGTGTTCCATAGGTTTATCCCATCGAACAAGGTTCAGATTATCATATCTGTCGTTATGTTCGATGCTCAGACGTTCGTGTTCTTGAATAAGAATGGATTTCATACCAGTTATCTATTATTCGTTTTCATCATCTTCTTGGTCTTCATCCTCAATCTCTTGGACAGGACTCAGTGAAAGCCATGAATTAAAGGCTGTTTTCTTTTCGTCGTTCTTAACATTGAGGATGCCGTCATTGATATATTCGTTTATAAGCGGAAGGATTTCAAACTCTACTTTGTCATGAAGTTCATCCTCACTTTCTGCCATGAAGTAACTATGACCTACCATCAAATCATCTATGCTCATGTCTCCACATAGATGTTTCGGATTCTCAATGAATCTCTTAATGTCCTCAAATAATTCTAAAGCAATAGTTCCAAGTTCCTCATTGTCTGTATCAGAATAGAATTTCTTAATCACAGAATCCTGAGATTTGAGTGTAATGAAAGCAAATCTTCTACGTAAAGCATAGTCAAGGGTTCCTGTACTTCTATCAGTGGTATTCATCGTACCGATAATGTACAGGTTTGAAGGTACACCAAACACTTCGTTCTTTGAATATGGCAGCATCACTTTAATAGGATGATTCCCATTTAGACGTTTGTCTGACTCCAACAAGGTAATAAGTTCGCCAAAAATCTTTGACACATTTCCTCGGTTGATTTCATCAATGATCAGTACAACAGGCTTATTTGTAGTTGCATGAAATTCTTTCTTGACAGCTTCAATAAAGGCCTGAGCATACTGTTGCCAATTATTCTCCACACCTTTACCCTGAGCCTGTAGTTTTATCTTCTCGATATTTAGAGGTGATGGCGTGTATTCTTCTCCCCGTGAACTTGTGGAGTTAGTACTTCTACAACTGACAGTAGAGTTCCCTTCTTTCCACCAGACATAAAGTGATGATCTTCCTGTGACGGTTGGTATCTCTCGTTTGTTCTGATACCCTTTTATCTTTTGGAGATAATCGTCAATACACTCTACAATATCTTTACTTTGGTCTGTTTGAACTGCATTGCAGGCGCGTTTGAAGATTCCATCCTCTGGCTCATAGGTTACACCAATAGAATTGCCGTCAGTATCAGTTTGTACATGTGGTTTTAGTCCTTCGACAAAATCCTCATAGTCAAGTGACTGATGGAATGTTGTGAAGAATATCTGATCTCCAAGTAATGAGTCATAGCGTTTCATCACAGCTTTATGGTCTGTGAGATCAATATCTGTAACGCCTAATGTCTTTAAGGCTATTGCAGCAGTATTATATGTCTTACCTGTGCCAGGAGCACCTTGAAGAATTATGTTACGCTTCTTTAAGAGAAGATTGGAGTATTTCTCCAAATATGCAATGTCATTCATATACTTTAACCAACTTTCGATGTAACGATATTGTTCTGTGCCTTTTCTACATGAAGAGAATGTTCCTTGTGAGAATAATCCTGCTCGTGGCTGCCTAAACTCGTTTGCCCATGCCAGTATCTTGACTTTTCTAAAATTAACATTGATGAACTTCTCACACAGAGAATCACTATTGAAATTGTCACCTATAATCTGACATAATGCTAATGCTTGGCTGCCTCTTCTAACCAGAACGATATTTCCATTTTCAATTGTTTTGAAGTTTTGGCATTGAGCATCATTCCATTCTCCAGTTCCAATTACAGGCTCAGACTCCATCAACATTAGATTAGGATCAATGATGGTTCCACCTTTGCCCTCAGGAAGATGCATTTGAATATGCCAGAATTTATCATATTCTGTTTTTAGGGGCAATATGGGTACATGCACTTGCTCTACTTTTAGAATATCTTCAATAGTCGTTTCGTTATGAATCCAGTATTTCTTTTCTGCGGAAGATTCATCATATTTAGCTAATTCCTTCTGCAAAATGAAATCCAAGCGCCCGTCCTGTACCTTGTTGTAGTAAGTTTTTAGAATCTTATCGGTATCAGTGCCATCACCATGATTTTCATCGTGCTTATCTTTGGTGTTAT
>OMUV01000137.1 GCA_900314335.1 uncultured Prevotellaceae bacterium
CTGGCTCTATGAGATTCTGTTCGGGCGCCGGTAAATCCCAATCGGGCGCCGGTAAATCGCATTCGGACATCCTTAGTTGCTCTTCGGATCACATTAAAAAAGCCCCGTCAAGGGGCTTTTTTAATGTGGATTTTCGTGCATGCCTTTGGCGGCTTGCGGCGGCTGTTGCGGAGGTGCGGCGCGGGGAATCAGTCTTCCTTCTTCTCCTCCTCGTCCTTCTTTGCCGGGGTATGGCGCACGAGGAGTGTGTCGATACGCGTGCCGTCCATGCGTGTGATGCGGAATTCGAACGTCTGCCACTTCACCGTCTCGCCCGCCGAGGGGATGCGCTCCAGCACATCGAGTATCAGGCCGCCGACGGTGTTGTAGTCGGGCGTGTAGAGATCCTCCTCATCGAAGAACGCCAGGAAATCGTAGAACTGGCACTGCCCGCTCACGGTCCACGACTGGTGGTCCGGGTTCTCGACGATGTCCATCGTCTCGTCCTCGTCGGGTATCTGGCCCACGAGGCCCTCCATGATGTCGCGCAGCACTATGATGCCCTGCACGCTGCCGAATTCGTCCACCACGAGGGCGCGGTTGAACTTGTTGCGCTTCAGTTCCTCAAGGGCCTTGTAGACGGTCATGTTCTCGGGGAAATAGAGGGGCTTGTGGAGGATTTTGCGCAGGGAGAAGCCGGGCTTCCAGAGGTGGGGCACAAGGTCCTTGACGGTCACGACGCCTATCACCTCGTCGGGGTCATCGCCCGTGACTGGGTAGGCGGCGAAGGTCTCCTCGGTCACGATCTTCTCGACCTCCTCGCTGGTCATCGACGCCTCGAGGAAGACGATGTCGCTGCGGTGCGTCATCACCTGCTCCACGGTCTGATCGCCGAGGGCCAGCGCGCGCTCCATGATGTCCTGCTCTACCTCCTGCACCTCGCCCGAGTCGGTGCCTTCCTGAATGATGGATTTGATCTCCTCCTCCGTTACGCTGTGGCCCTCGGGCTTGAGGTGGAGGCTGTTGGCCAGCATCTCGGTATTGTGCGAGAGGAGCCACACCAGCGGCATCGAGAGCCGCGAGAAGAACAACATGAGCGGCGAGGTGAGACGGGCCATTCTCTCGGCCATGTCGATGCCGATACGCTTGGGGAAGAGCTCGCCCAGTTCGCACGACAGATAGGTGACGAGGATAAGGATGATGATCTGCGCGGTGGGGTAGGCGTAGGCGGCGTCCATGGAGAAGGTGCTGATGAGCATGTTGCCGAACTTGCCCGCGAACTCCTCGCCCGAGAACAGACCCGTGAGGATGGACACTATCGTGATGCCCACCTGTGCGGTCGAGAGGAAGCGGTCGGGGTCGTTCATCAGCTTGAGGGCGGCCTGCGCGTTGCGGCTGCCCTCCTTCGCCATCACCTCGATGCGGCTCTTCTTGGCCGAGATGAGCGACACCTCAGCCAGGGAGAAGAACCCGTTGAAGAAGATGAGGATTAATATTACCAGTATGTCTACCATCAGCCCTCCTCTTTACTTGACTACCACCACGAGATACTTGCTGACGCTCCAGAAGGCCGTGGGATTGGAGATGCGCAGCGTGTAGAGCCCGTTGGCGTCCTTGTCGAGCGAATAGGAGCCCGCAGGATGGGAGGTCAGCACCTTGGCGCTCTTGGAATAGAGCTTGATGACCTTGTCTACGCGTATGTCGATCTTGGTAAAGTAGTCCTTGTTGAAGTTGCCGCCCTTGAGCACACGGTTAGAGCTCTCGAGTATGTGCTGCTCCTTGAGCTCTTTCTTGGTGCCGAATACATACCAGGCGGTGTGCAGCTGCTTGTCCTGCTGCTCGATGGCGCGGGCCTTGGCATCGTTGTCGGCCGAGAGGGTCGTGACATTGGTGTTCAGGTCGGCTATCTGCTTGTCCTGGTCGGCGATGTGCACGTTCTTGGCGTCCAGTTCGGCCTGCAGGGCGTTGATTTGCTGCTGCTTGTTCTGGAGCTCCTTGTTGAGATTCTCGATGGTGGCCTGCAGCTTGACATTGTTGAAGCTGCTCTCCTTGAGCTGCTCTTTGAGCTTGGCTATGCGCTCTTTGTTGAGGTCCATGGTGCGCTTGATAAACGCGATGTTCTCCAGAATGTCCGAGCGCGACGATTTCTCGCCACCTTTACGTGCGAGGTCCACACGGCCCTCGGCCTCGTTGATCTGACGGAAACCCTCCTGGATGTCCGAGAATGTGCTCATTATGTCGTTGAGCTCGTTGTTCTTCTGGTTTACCACCTCTGTCAGCGAGTCGATGGTGCTTTGCGATGCCAGATCCTTCTGCTCCTGCACTTTCTTGTCCGTGCAGGCGCCTGTCATGACCAGTGCAAGCACTGCAATAATTATCTTTTTCATAAGATGCTATTTTAAAGTATCTGTATTCTTAGTCTTTCTGTTCAGGCCCTCCACGACGATGACAAACTCGCCGCGCGGCTCTGTCTCGGCAAAGTGCTGCGCCAGTTCCTCGAGCGTACCGCGGAGTGTCTCCTCGTGCACCTTGGATATCTCGCGCGATACCGACGCCCTCCGCCATGCGCCGAATGTCTCGGCAAACTGCAGGAGCGTCTTCTCCACCCTGTAGGGCGACTCGTAGAACACCATCGTCCGCTCCTCCTCCTTCAGGGCCGCCAGGCGCGTGGCGCGCCCTTTCTTCTGCGGCAGGAATCCCTCAAAGGCAAACCGGTCGACGGGGAGCCCGCTGTCCACCAGCGCCGGCACAAAGGCCGTCGGGCCCGGGAGACACTGCACCACCACGCCCGCCTCGGCGCACGCCCTGACCAGCATAAAGCCCGGGTCGCTCATCGCCGGCGTTCCGGCGTCGCTCACCAGCGCCATCGTCTCGCCCGCCTTCATGCGCGCGGCAAAGGCTCCGGCGGTCTCGTGCTCGTTGTACTTGTGGTGGGCACACAGACGCGCGCTGATGCCGTAGTGCTTGAGCAGGATGCCCGTCGTGCGCGTGTCTTCGGCCAGCACAACGTCCACGCTCCTGAGCACCTCGAGAGCCCGCTCCGTGATGTCGGACAGGTTGCCCACTGGCGTGGGCACTATGTACAGCATTCCCATGTTGCAAAGATATATATTTCCCGCGATAAAGCAAAAATGCATCACTTTTTATTGTTAAAAGATGTCCCGAACGGCCGTCCTTACGGCTATGGCCGGCATATTATTTATAATGCTGCCTGCCTGAGTGGAGACGGATTTTATTAACTTTGCCACCGTTATGAGTACCGACGACGAGCAATATATGCGCCTCGCGCTCGAGGAGGCGCGCCGCGCGGCCAGCGAGGAGGAGATCCCCGTGGGCTGCGTGATAGTGTGCCGCGACCGCGTCATAGCCCGCGCGCACAACCTCTCCGAGACGCTTACCGACGTCACGGCCCACGCCGAGATGCAGGCCATCACGGCTGCCGCCTCTTACCTCGGCGGCAAATACCTGCGCGACTGCGCGCTCTATGTCACCCTCGAGCCCTGCATCATGTGCGCCGGTGCCCTCGGCTGGGCGCAGCTCGCAACGCTCGTCTACGGTGCCCCCGACCCGCGCCGCGGTTTCTCGCTCTACAGCCCCTCGCCCCTTCACCCGCGCACTACGGTGCGCAGCGGCGTGATGGACAGCGAATGCCTCGCCCTGCTGCGCGAGTTTTTCCTCGCCCGCCGCTGACCGCCGGGGCTAAGGCTTCAGCTCCTGCGAGGGGCGCCCTCTGTCCGCGGGACAGTTTGCGGTGTCCCGGGCATGGATATCGGGCTCATCTGAGATGTATGATGACTGCCTCGCAAACGGCCCCAAAATCACCTTTCTAAATTATTGAAAATAAGCGCTCCGCAGAGGGCGAAATTACATTTGAGACGTTTTGAACTACCTCAAATGTAGTTTTCCTCAGGTCCTATGTGAGCATC
>OMUV01000052.1 GCA_900314335.1 uncultured Prevotellaceae bacterium
TAATTTTGGCCTTCCGGGAGCACTGATTTTGAAGCAGTTGCAAAGGGGCAAAAACAGCCCTTCCGGGCATCACGACTGCGTGCGAATAGCTTATTGTGCGCGAAAAATAGCTGGGAGGGCCGCTGCAGCGCGGCCCGCATGCCCAAAGAGGCATAGCGCGTAGTAATTTGCGGCGCAAGAGCCTCACGAAAGTAGTAGATACGCATGTGCATTATACGATTCTATACTTTATGCGGCACGGCCGGGAGAGAGCAAGAAAATCTAATGAGTGGTTAAGCGACGGGAAAATCGTGTCGCGCATTCCGCTTCTCCGCCTGCGCGCGGCAAGCGAGCCGCGCCACTGCGGCCAGGATGCATGCGAAGGTATAAGAGAGCGGGGCGAGGGTGGGGAGAAAGGCAATGAACGAGGCTGAGAAAGGCGATGATCAGGCCGGAGATAAGGGCGGAATTCACAGTCGCGGAGGCCATAAGAGGCGGAAAAATTGTGTTTTACACAAAAAATAGGGCGAGAAATTTTGCTGATAAATAGAAAAGTCATACTTTTGCACTCGCAACTGAGCCCGAGGGGCGTTCAGCTCGCTCTAAGGCGGCCGATTCGTCTATCGGTTAGGACGAGAGATTTTCATTCTCTAAAGAGCAGTTCGACTCTGCTATCGGCTACAAATAAAAAAGACATACATATAAGAAATGGCAAATCATAAATCAGCACTCAAGAGAATACGCGAGACAGAAAAACGTCGTCTGCATAATCGCTATTATGCCAAAACCATGCGTAACGCTCTGCGCGATCTGCGCGCCACAACGGACAAGGCTCAGGCCGAGGAGCAGCTGCCCAAGGTACAGCGCCTGCTCGACAAATTGGCTAAGACCAACATCATTCACAAGAACAAGGCTGCCAATCTGAAGTCTTCCGTTGCCAAACACGTGAACTCTTTGAAGTAAGTTTTTCATACTATTTATTTTTAGGTTATTTATTAAGCGGACGATCCCCTTATAGGGACGGATCGCTTTTTATTGTTTCTGCCTGCCGCAGCGATGTCCGGCGCCGGGCGGGAACGCCTGCATAACACCCGAAGCCATGCCTATAGAGCTGCTGCCGTCATTGCTGCTGATGATTATCGGGGTAGGATTCTCCCCCGGGCCGGGCAACGTGTTCAGCCTGACGTATGCGCTGAGGTACGGTCGTCGCGCGGCGCTCCGGATGTGGCTGGGCCTGCTGGTGGGCTTCACCATCGGAGCGCTTGTCATGGCCTTCGCCACCCATCTGCTGGGCGAGGCGATGGGACAGTATGTGCGCTATGTCAAATACGTCGGCTCCGCATATATGGTCTATCTGGCGTGGCAGGTATATCATTTCTCGGGCAAGGCACGCGTAGGCCGCAAAAGCAACGCATTCCTCTCGGGCATGATAGTGCAGCTGACCAATGCCAAACTGCTGCTTCTGGACATCCTGGTTTTCTCCACCTACGTTCTCCCCTACGAACCGAACAACTTTGCCGCCATGCTGCCCATAGCGGGACTGCTGGAGATAGCGGGGCCCGGGGGCAATCTGGCGTGGATCTTCGTGGGCAGCGCGTTTCACCATCAATACGCCCGTTATCGCCGCAGGATAGACCTTGTACTGGCGCTCTGCCTGCTGGGCTGCGCCGTTTTTATCGTCCTGAGCTGAGAGGGCGTAAACACAGGGCCTGAGGGGGAAAGTTTTTACCCTCCTGGGGCCCTCTATGTCGAAGAAAAACACTACCTTTGTAACTGTTAAGGCAAAAGGAAAAAATCACAATATGAGTATAGACGAAAGGGAAAAAATCGCAGAGGAAAACTATTCCGCGAGCAACATTCAGGTACTCGAAGGCCTCGAGGCCGTGCGCAAGCGTCCCGCCATGTACATCGGCGACATCAGCGAGAAGGGATTGCACCATCTGGTCTACGAGACGGTGGACAACTCCATCGACGAAGCCCTCGCGGGCTTCTGCTCGCACATTGAGGTGACCATCTGCGAGGACAACTCGATCATCGTAGAGGACGACGGCCGCGGCATACCGGTCGACATGCACGAGAAGGAGCACAAGTCGGCTCTGGAAGTCGTGATGACGGTGCTTCACGCCGGCGGCAAATTCAACAAGAGCTCCTACAAGGTGTCCGGCGGCCTCCACGGCGTCGGTGTATCGTGCGTCAACGCCCTTTCGACCAAGATGATCTCACAGGTGTTCCGCAACGGCCACATCTACCAGCAGGAGTACGCCAAGGGCAAGCCCCTCTACAGCGTCAAGATAGTGGGCGACACCACGAAGCACGGCACACTGCAGCACTTCTGGCCCGACGGCAGCATCTTCATCACCACGACATACAAGTACAGCCTGCTGGCAGCCCGCATGCGCGAGCTGGCCTACCTCAACGCCGGTCTGCGCATCACACTGACCGACCGTCGTCCCGACGAGGAGGGCAAGACGAAGCAGGAGGTATTCTACAGCGAGAAAGGTCTCCGCGAATTCGTGCGCTACATCGACTCCAGCCGCATACATCTCTTCGACGATATCATCTACCTCAACACCGAGCGTCAGGGCATACCCATCGAGGCGGCCATCATGTACAACACGTCCTCCACGGAGAACATCCATTCCTACGTCAACAACATCAACACCATCGAGGGCGGCACCCATGTGCAGGGCTTCCGCCAGGCGCTGACGCGTGTGCTCAAGAAATACGCCGAGGACAACTATCAGAAGGTCATCGAGAAGAGCAAGGTGGAGATAGCCCCCGAGGATTTCCGCGAGGGCCTCACGGCCGTGCTCTCCGTCAAGGTCGCCGAACCGCAGTTTGAGGGCCAGACGAAGACCAAGCTCGGCAACAACGAGGTGACGGGCGCTGTCAACTCCGCCGTAGGCGAGGCGCTGTCCAACTATCTCGAGGAGCACCCCAAGGAGGCCAAACTGATCGTGGACAAGGTGGTGCTGGCCGCCTCGGCCCGCATCGCAGCCAAGAAGGCCCGCGAGAGCGTGCTGCGCAAGAGCCCTCTCTCCGGCGGCGGACTGCCCGGCAAACTGGCCGACTGCTCGTCGAAGGACCCCGCAGAGTGCGAACTGTTCATCGTAGAGGGTGACTCGGCAGGCGGCTCCGCCAAGCAGGGCCGCTCGCGCAAGACACAGGCCATCCTGCCCCTGAGAGGTAAGATCCTGAATGTCGAGAAAGCCATGTGGCATAAGGCCTTTGAGAGCGAAGAGGTGAACAACATCATCCAGGCCCTCGGCGTGCGCTTCGGCGTGGACGGCGACAGCAAGGAAGCGAACATCGACAAGCTCCGCTACCACAAGATCATCATCATGACCGATGCCGATGTCGACGGTTCACACATCGACACACTTATCATGACGCTCTTCTACCGCTACATGCCGCAGATCATCGAGGACGGCTACCTCTACATCGCCACGCCACCTCTCTACCGCTGCAAGAAGGGCAAGATCGAGGAATACTGCTACACCGATGTCGACCGACGCCGCTTCATGGAGAAATACAACAACGGTTCGGAGGAAGGCGTCACGACGCAGCGCTACAAAGGTCTCGGCGAGATGAACGCCGAGCAGCTCTGGGACACGACCATGAACCCCGACACACGCCTGCTCAAGCAGGTGAGCATCGAGAACGCAGCCGATGCGGACTACATCTTCTCGATGCTGATGGGCGAGGACGTTGGCCCGCGCCGCGAGTTCATCGAGGAGAACGCCACCTACGCCAACATCGACGCATAAAGGCCCGCAGAAGGGGCAATAAAGGGGTCCTTTAGAGCCATTATGGGGCTCTGAAGGGCGATAAATCCTCCGCCGAGCGCCCGCTCACCGAAATAGACACAAAAAGGACGGCTTTCGAAGCCGTCCTTTTTGTGTCTGTCTGCCCGTGACTGTAGGACCTTTGGCGTGCCGCTATCGCCATTTTCCGGGCAATTCTCCGCCTTCTGTGGCCTTTCCTCAGGGCTTGGTGGCATTCCTCAGGCTTTCTTATAAGTATTGCCTTTTGCCTCTAAAACCATTCACTTCGTCCCGACAGCCCCGCGTTTCGTCCCAACAGACCCACCTTTTATTTCAACAGAGCGGCCATAAACTTCGGGAGCGCGGCCTTTCGCCTCAAGAGCCCCGCCTTTCGCCTCGAGTGCGGCGAGCATTTGCGCGGCGGTGAGGCCGCTGACAGGGTCGATGTGCCCGGGGGCGATTTCCGCGAGCGGGGCGAGCACGAAGGCGCGCTCGGAGATGTGCGGATGCGGGATGGTGAGCGACGGCGTATGGAGCGTGAGGCTGTCGTAGTAGAGGATGTCGATGTCGATGATGCGGTCGTGATAGACGCCGCCGCGGCTTTTCTCAGTGCGGCCCATGAGGCGCTCCGTCTGCTCCGTCGCCGCGAGCAGCGACTCGGGCGTGAGCGCGGTGGTGAAGAGTCCCACGGCGTTGAGAAAGGCATTGGGCGAGCGGAAGCCAACGGGCGCTGTCTCTATCATCGACGAGAGCTGCTGCATCGCCACCCCGAGTGTCGCGAGCCGGTCGACGGCGCCGAGGATATGCTGCCTGCGGTCCCCGAGATTGGAGCCGAAGGCCAGGAAAACGCTGTGCACGCCTTAGTCTACTATCAGCATGGCGTCGCCGTAGGGGCCGAACTTGTAGTCCTCCTTAAGCGCCACCTTGTAAGCGTTCATCACGTTCTCGTAGCCGCCGTAGGCCGCCGTGAGCATGAGGAGCGTGGAATAGGGAAGCTGGAAATTGACCACCATGGCGTTGGCGATGTGGAACTGGTAGGGCGGGAAGATGAACTTGTTGGTCCAGCCCTCAAACTCCTTGAGCCTGTTGTCCGCGCCGACGGCTGTCTCCATGGCCCGCTGCACCGTCGTGCCCACGGCCACGATCTTATGGCCGCCGTCGATGCCGCGGTTCACGATGTCGCAGCACTCCTTCTCGACAAACATCTGCTCGCTGTCCATCTTGTGCTTGGTGAGGTCCTCCACGTCGGTAGAGCGGAATGTGCCGAGGCCGCAGTGCATGGTGAGGAAGGCGAAGTCGATGCCTTTGATCTCCATGCGCTTCATCAGTTCGCGCGAGAAATGCAGTCCGCTGGCCGGCGCGGTGACGGCGCCCTCGTTGCGGGCGTAGATGGTCTGGAAGCGCTCCATGTCCTCGGGCTCTGTGGGCCGCTTGATAAACTTGGGCAGCGGGGCCTCGCCCAGGGCGTAGAGCTGGCGCTTAAACTCGTCGTGGGGACCGTCGTAGAGGAAGCGCAACGTGCGGCCGCGGCTCGTGGTGTTGTCGATCACCTCGGCCATGATGCTGCCGTCATCGCCGAAGAAGAGCTTGTTGCCGATACGTATCTTGCGAGCAGGGTCGACAAGCACATCCCAGAGGCGCAGCTCGGGATTGAGCTCGCGCAGGAGGAACACCTCGATGCGGGCGCCCGTCTTCTCTTTGAGGCCGTAGAGCCGCGCGGGGAATACCTTGGTATCGTTGAACACGAATACGTCGTGCTCGTCATAGTAATCAAGTATTTGCTTGAACAATTTATGCTCTATCTTTCCCGTGGTACGATGCAGCACCATCATGCGTGCCTCATCGCGGTGGAGTGGCGGGTAGAGCGCTATTTTTTCCTCCGGTAGCTTGAACTTGAACTGCGATAACTTCATATCTGATACTTAATCTTATTTGCTGTCATTTGTTGTCCGGGCCTCTGTAATGGTCGGGATCTCGATCTCCTGCCCCTGCAGCCAGTCGGCGAAGGTCGTGGGGTCGAGGCAGTCGCCGGCTTTGTAGGGCCCGATGCGTGTGCGGCGCAGGGCGGTGAGGTAGGCGCCGCTGTGGAGCGCCTCGCCGATGTCGCGGGCCAGGGCGCGGATGTAGGTGCCCTTGCTGCAATGGATGCGGAGCCTCACGTCGGGCATCTCGAACGAGAGGAGCTCTATGCCGTAGATGGTCACAGGGCGCGGGCGCAGCCTGACGTCGGCGCCGCGGCGAGCCAGATGGTAGGCGTGCGTGCCTTCGATCTTGCAGGCCGAGTAGACGGGCGGCACCTGCTGTATCTCGCCCACGAAACTGCGGAGCGCCTCCTCCAGAAGCTCGCGCGTGATGTGGGCGGTGGGGTATTCGGCGTCGACAGGGTGCTCCATGTCGTAGCTGGCCGTCGTGGCGCCGAGGCGGAGCGTGGCTTCGTATTCCTTGTCGAGCGCCTGCAGCTCCTCGATGCGTTTGGTGGCGCGGCCTGTGCAGATGAGCAGCACACCGGTGGCCAGCGGATCGAGCGTACCAGCGTGCCCCACTTTTATCTTGCGGCCGTCCATGCGCGCCGTGAGAGCATTGCGCACGGTGTATACGACCTTGAACGACGTGGCGCGGTATGGCTTGTCGAACGCAAGCACTTCCCCATCAAAGAAATTCATCCTTTATTAGTCTACCATTTGCAGGTTATAGCCCAGGGCGAGGAGCACGATGATCACGCCGCCCACGATGATGCGGTACCAGCCGAAGGCGCGGAATCCGTAGCGGGTGAGAAAGCCGACGAACCACCGCATGGCCAGGATAGCCACGACGAACGCGATGACGCAGCCCAGGAGGAGCAGCATGACGTTGTGCGTGGTGGCCCACGGCGTGTTCTCCTGCAGCATGTCGAGCAGGTCGAGCAGCGTAGCGCCCGCCATCGTCGGCACAGCGAGGAAGAACGAGAATTCGGCGGCTCTGGCGCGCGTCAGGCGCTGCTGCATGCCGCCCACGATGGTGGCCATCGAGCGGCTGACGCCCGGGATGACACTGATACACTGGAAGAGGCCAATGATAAAGGCGCGGCGCGGCGTCACCTTGTTTTCCTCAGAGCCGTGCGAGAAGATGCGGTCGACAAAGAGCATGAACACACCGCCTACGACGAGCATCACGGCCACTACCCACACGCTGTCGAGCAGGAAGTCGAGCAGACCGCTTTTCTTAGCCCCGAGGCCGATGAACACAGCCGGGATGACGCCCACGATGAGCAGGCCGTAGAACCGTAGTTTCTCCCTCAGTTCCTCGCGGGAGCGTATCTGGAAAAACTTCTTCCAGTAGAGGCACACCACAGAGAGGATGGCGCCAAACTGGATGATGAACGTGAACGCGTGGACAAAGGGATCGCCCTGCTTGACGCCCAGTATGTTTTGTGTGATAATCATGTGGCCGGTGGAGGAGACGGGCAGAAACTCGGTCAGGCCCTCCACGATGGCTATGATCACTGTCTGTAGCCAGTCCATCCGCCGTTATTTCTTGTCTACGGGCTTGTCGCCGTGCTTGTTGTCGCGCGAGGGATAGAGGATGGCCACTATCATGAAGACAAAGCCCGCGAAGCAGAGAGCCGGAGCGAGCTTGATGCGGCGCGCCGAGAAGATGGCGGGGTCGAAGTGGGTCTCTGTGGAGCCGGGACCGGCCATGAGGATGAAGCCGAGCACTACGACGGCCATGCCGATGCCCAGGAGGATGAAGTTTTTGCGTGTAAACGCCAGTTTGTTTTTATCCATGATTGATATTCTTATTTTCTGTCACATTCTATAGAGCTCCGTCTCGCTGCGGCTCAGGTAACGATTGACCGAGAAGGAGGCGCAGATGAGCGTGAGGCATATGCCGGCCACGAAGACGGCTCCGAGGGTCAGCGCCACCACGTACCAAGTCACATTGGCGCTCTGCGCGGGGTCGAACTCGAGGAGGAGCTTGATGCCGAAGGAGAGCAGCGCCACGGCCAGCACGGCGGCGATGAGGCCCACCCAGAAGGCGTTGCGCATGAAGGGCCGCCGGATAAACGAGGGCCGCGCGCCGATGAGCTGCATGGTGCGTATCTCGAAGCGACGCGAGAAGACGCTGAGCCGCATGGTGTTGTTGATAAGCACAAAGGACACGAACATCAGCAGGCCGGCCACGACGAGCAGCACGGTGGAGATGTTGCGGATGTTGCGGTTGATGTCGTCCATCAGTTTCTCGGGATAGTCGACGTCGAGCACATAGCGGTTGGCCTTGAGCGCGGGAATAAACTGTTTGAGGCTGTCGGGATTGGCGTAGTCGGCCTTGAGATGCACCTCAAACGAGGCGGGCATCGGGTTGGAACCGTTGAATTCGGCCGGGTCGCAGCCCAGGGCGGCTGTCTGCAGGGCCTGGGCCTTCTCCTTGGACACATAATTGACAAAGGCTGCGCACGGCAGGGCGCGGAGCTGCTGCTGGAGGGCGTAGGCGGCCGAGTTGGGCGTCTCGTCGTCGAGCATGAGCGTCACGGTAAAGTTCTCCCTCAGATTGCGGCTGAACTCGCGCGCCACGCTCACGAAGAACACCACTATGCCTATCAACACCAGCACCAGCGTAGTGCTGATGCAGGAGGTCACGATGTTGAGGCCTATATTGCTACGGGTTTTATGTTTTGCGGACATTGATGTATGATTGCTTTTCTACCGGAAAATACTTACGGCTTGCGGAACACATAGATGAGCGAACTGCTGTAGCGTTTGTCGCACAGGGCGCGCAGGTAGCAGCTCAGGCCGCGCAAACAGCCGCGCAGGAACGGGAGCGCGGCGCCGCTGTTCTTCTCGGAGAGCATCGACACATAAAATCCGTCAAAGGGCATGGGATGGATCTCCTCGAGGCAGAAGCCGTGCTGCTGCGCCACAAGCCGCATCGTGTAGGGCGAGAAATGCCACAGGTGACGCGGCACATCGTAGGCGGCCCATTTCTCTTTATAGTGGGCTGCGTCGGCGCTGATACAGTTGGGCACGGCGACGATAAGCACGCCCTTGTCCTTGAGCAGGCGGCGTATGGTCTGCCACTCCTCGGGCAGGCGGTAGACATGCTCCATGACGTGCCACATCGTGACTACGTCAAAGCTGCCGTCGCCAAACTTGCTCAGGGCGGCGGGCTCCTGCTCCACGATGCCGAAGTTGCGCGCCGCCGTCTCCCTCGCGCCCTTGTCGGGCTCGATGGCGTTGACGTAGAATCCGCAATGCTTCATCTCGTTGGCGAAGTAGCCGGTACCGGCGCCGATGTCGAGGAGATTGCCCTCGCTCAGGCCCGTGGCGCGCTTCACGAGGCGTGCCTTGCGGCGCAGCATGATGGCGCGCACATAGTGGTACACCTTGTTGACCAGCCCCTTGCGGGTATCCGAGTGGGAGATGTAATCGGGCGACTGGTAGTAGCGTGCCGCATCCTGCTCGATGGGAGCATTCTGGGTGAAGCGCATTCCACACGACTTACACTCCCACACCTCGAACGTCTCGCCCGTGGCCGTGTAGTCGATCGCCGTCAGCAGCTTCTCGATGTGGTCGGAACCGCAGGCCGGACAGCGTGATATGTATTGTCTCTCCATAGTAAGCGCTAATTTCGTGCAAATATACGAAACACACGGCGATTTACCCCTGTTTGCAGGATTAATTCTTTATAATTTATGCATAAAACGACTCGCTGAAAGCCATATAAAGCCCGCTTCCGCCGCTTGCTCCGCACAGCTCCCCCACCTCTGGGGCGCGGCATTCCTTCACGGTCACGCCTGGATGTATATCTTGCGGACAATTCGCCTCGCGCAGGGCCTCATTTGCGCACACTCCGAAAAACGTTCCGCATGCGCGGATACTCACATAGGACCTGAGTGAGATTACATTTGAGGTAGTTTTACTCGTCTCAAATGTAGTTTTGGCCTTCCGGGAGGGCTATAAATCAAGTAGTTAGAAAGGGTCAAAAATCGCCTTTTCGGGACCGCCGCAACCGGCCCCGCGGACAGGTCTATAGCTCCGCCCATTCCCCCCTCGCTACTCCTGATAACATACGCGCCCGCCATATACGATTGCGCGGCGCATGGACCGAACCATACGCCGCGCAATCGTTCTTCCGTCAGGGAGGGTATTTCTTGTGCCCCTTCGGAAGGATTATTTCTTCTTTCTCAGCGGAACATCGTGGTAGACGCCGCCGTCACCCCAGCGCTTGCAGAGCTTGCCGCCAAAGAGGCAGTAGAGGCCGATGATGATGAACGGGATACTGAGTATCTGGCCCATGTCGAGGAGCATTCCCTGCTCAAAGCTCTCCTGCACGTCCTTGACATATTCCACAAAAAACCGGAAGATGAAGACCGTCGAGAGGCACCATCCGAAGTAGAAGCCCGTGCCGGCCTTGTCGCGGTGGCGGGAGTAGATGATGAGGCCGATGATAAAGATGAGCAGGTAGGCCAGCGCCTCGTAGAGCTGCCCGGGGTGGCGTGCGAAGGTCTCGCCGTTGGCCGCGAAGATAAATCCCCAGGGCATGTCGGTGGGGCGGCCCACTATCTCGGAGTTGAACAGGTTGCCCATGCGGATGAAGAAGCCCACGAGAGGACCGCAGACGCCCATGTTGTCGAGCACCCGCATGAAGTTGACCTTATAGCGCCTCACATAGAGGACGATGGCGATGATCATGCCGATCACACCGCCGTGGCTCGAGAGCCCGGCGTAGCCCGTGCACTGCCATCCCGTGGCGGTGTGGCTGATGGGCAGGATGATCTCCAAGGGACGCGGGAGGAAATAGGAGGGCTCGTAGAAGAGGCAGTGGCCAAGGCGCGCGCCGGCTATCACACCTATGAAGATGTAGAGGAAGAGCGGGTCGAACTTGTCTTGGGGTATGTTCTGCTGGCGGTAGAGCCGCTGCATCAGAAAATAGCCCAACAGCAGTCCGACGGCCCAGCAGATGGCGTACCAGCGGAAGCCGTGGGAGAAGATGTGAAAGGCTATGGGGTCCGGATTCCAGTAGATGAAAAGCGGAGAGAGGATGGCGGACATTGTCATGGCGGTCATGGGTTATGGCGCGGGGCTTCAGACATTGAAGCGGAAGTGCATGATGTCACCGTCCTGCACCTCGTAGTCCTTGCCCTCGACTGCGAGTTTGCCGGCCTCGCGTACGGCGGCCTCGCTGCCGTATTTGATATAGTCGTCATACTTGATGACCTCGGCCCTGATGAATCCTTTCTCAAAGTCGGTGTGGATGACGCCGGCACACTGCGGGGCCTTCCATCCCTTGTGGAATGTCCAGGCCTTGACCTCCATCTCGCCGGCAGTGATGAAGGTGCGCAGGTTGAGGATATTGTATGCGGCGCGGATGAGGCGGTTGACGCCGGACTCTTTGAGGCCCACCGACTCGAGGAATTCCCTGCGGTCCTCGGGGTTGTCGAGCTCGGCGATGTCTGCCTCGGTGCGTGCGGCCACGATGAGCAGTTCCGCCCCTTCGGCCTTGACGGCCTCGCGCACGGCATCGGTGTAGTGATTGCCCGTAGCGGCCGAAGCCTCATCGACATTGCACACATAGATGACGGGCTTGGAGGTGAGCAGGAAGAGGTCGTGAGCGGCCTGCAGCTCTTCCTTCTTCTCAAAGCGGACGGTGCGGGCGCTCTTGCCCTGCGAGAGGGCGTCGTAGTAGGCCTGCAGGACATGCAGCTCGACTGCCGCATCCTTGTCGCCGCCTACACGGGCCATCTTCTCCACCTTCTTGAGATGCCGCTCCACGGTGTCGAGGTCCTTGAGCTGGAGCTCTGTGTCGATGACTTCCTTGTCCCTCACGGGGTTCACGCTTCCGTCGACATGCACCACATTGCCGTCGTCGAAGCATCGCAGCACATGGATGATGGCGTCGGTCTGCCGTATGTTGGCCAGAAACTGATTGCCGAGGCCCTCGCCCTTGCTGGCGCCCTTGACGATGCCTGCGATGTCCACTATCTCAACCGTAGCCGGCACCACGCGTCCGGGATGTACTATCTCGGCGAGGCGGTTGAGGCGCTCGTCGGGCACATTGGTGACGCCCACATTAGGCTCTATGGTGCAAAAGGGGAAATTGGCCGCCTGAGCCTTTGCGCTGCTCAGGCAATTGAAAAGGGTGGATTTGCCCACATTGGGCAATCCCACTATACCACATTGTAAACCCATCTGTTCTTCTATGTAATTATTTCGCCTGCAAAGATAAGCAAAATGTGGCAATCGGGATAATTTTCACGTCCTGAGGGACAAAACGGGCGGGCGGTTAAATAATATAAATTCCCCGTGGGTTAAGAGTATTTATTGCTACTTTTGCGACACGATGAGACGAAGCATATTGGCGTTACTTTTCCTGGTGGCCCTGTTCCCGGCGGAGACTATCCACGCTCAGGACGACAAAGGAGCCGGCATAGACAGTGTGCCGCCGCTGCCGCTCTATGTGCAGGTGGGCAAGACGGCCTACCACGGCGACAGCATCCCCGACATCGTGACGCCCACGTGCTATGTCTACCCGCCGAAGCGCTTCCGCAGCGAGAGGGAGCGCATGTTCTACAACCGCCTTGTGCTCAATGTAAAGAAGGTGCTACCCTACGCCAAGCTCGCCAAGGAGACGCTCATCGAGACCTATGATTTCATCGAGACGCTGCCCACGGAGAAGGAACGCCGCGACCATATCAAGCTCGTAGAGAAGGGCATCAAGGAGCAGTACAAGCCCATCGTGCGCAGGATGACCAAGTCGCAGGGCAAACTGCTCATCAAGCTCATCTACCGCGAGTGCGACCAGACGGGCTACTCGCTCATTCAGGCGTTCCTCGGCAGCTTCAAGGCGGCCTACTATCAGGTGTTCGCGGGGCTCTTCGGCATGGGGCTCAACAAGGTCTACGATCCTCAGGGCGAGGACAAGGACACCGAGAGAGTGGTGAGGCTCGTGGAAAGCGGGCAGATATAGCGCCTTCTCCGCCTTATCGGCCTCCGCGGGCGGCATGACGGGATACTAATTCAGCATGCGGACTTTTGCGGGCTGCGTGGGGCAATACTGACCTTGCTTCCTTCCGCCCCTCTGCCGCACGCCGTGATTCCGGGCCTGCGGAGGCGGATTATCATTCAGGGAATCGGTTTCTTCTGTCGCAAGTTCGCCGCGAAATTTTGCAATATCTCTCCGGAGGCGGGGCAAGGCTTATGCAGAAAGTCGTTCCGGCGCGCATGAAAATACATAATTTAGCACAGGAGCTGCATAGTTTTAGCGATTTCCGGGGCTTTTAGTATTTGGGAAATCAATTATTTGGCTAACTTTGCGGCAAATACCATTATTTCAGATGAACATAAGAAGACTCTTTTTATACATACTCTTCCCGCTGTCCATTGCGGCAGTAAGCGCAGACGACGGGCTGCTCAGCGGCACGCCTATCGGGTCCGTCTCGGTCAACTATGCGACGGGCGACTCCTCGCGCACGGTCAACACGCCCGCCAACGCCTTTGACGGAGACCTCAGCACCATCTACGCCTCCTACGAGCGCTCGTACACATGGGTGGGCCTCGACCTGGGGAAGCAGTACGTCATCACCGCCATAGGCTTCGCCTCGAGAGCGGGGTGGCCTCAGAGGCTGACGCTGGGCATCTTTGAGGGCGGCAACAATCCCGACTTCTCCGACGCCGTGCCTCTCTACATGATCAAGGAGCAGCCCGAGAGCAATGTGCTCACCAAGGTGGCGGTCAATGTGAGCCGCGGCTTCCGCTATGTGAGGTACGTGGGGCCCAACAACGTGCGCTGCAACATAGCCGAGGTACAGTTTTACGGGCACGAGGGCGAGGGCGATGACTCCCAGTTTTACACGCCGACCAACCTGCCCCTGCTGACCATCCACACGGACAGCGCCAAGGAGATCACCTCCAAGGAGATCTACCGCCGCGCCATCATCAGCGTTATCGACGGCGGCGGGAGCAGCATATACACCGACAGCCTCGATATCCGCGGCCGCGGCAACGCGTCCTGGGGATTCCCCAAGAAGCCCTACAAACTGAAGCTCGACCACAAGACACATCTGCTCGGTATGCCCGCCAAGGCCAAGAAGTGGACCCTGATAAACAACTACGGCGACAAGACGCTCATCCGTAACGCCATCGCCTTCAAGATAAGCGAGTGCATGGGCATGACCTACACGCCCGCGCTGCGCATGACCGACGTGATGCTCAACGGCGAGTACAAGGGCACGTATCAGGCGTGCGACCAGATCGAGGTGCACAAGAAGCGCGTGAACATCACCGAGATGACGCCCGCCGACACGACGGCCGAGACACTCAGCGGCGGCTACCTCGTGGAGATAGACGCCTACGCCGGACAGGAGCCCTCCAAGTTTTACACCTCCTACTACAACCTACCCGTGACGATCAAGTCGCCCGACGCAGACGACATCGCTCCCAAGCAGTCGGCCCGCATCTCGCGCGACTTCTCGCGCATGGCCGGCGTCGTGGCGGCCTCGTATTACAACAGCGCGAGCTACGGATTCCGCCGCTACCTCGACGAGGACTCCTTCCTGCGCCACTTCCTCGTGGGCGAGGTATCTGCCAACACCGACACCTACTGGAGTGTCTACATGTACCGCGACCGCGACAGTCTGCGCTTCCACACGGGCCCCGTATGGGACTTTGATCTCGGCTTCGAGAACGACAGCCGCACCCATCCCGTCGGGAATATCAGCACCTACATGTGCCTCTCTCCCCAGAGCTCCTGCGCCGGCGACATGCGGACGTTTGTCTCAAGGATTATCAGCGTGGACAGAGAGCGGCTCAAGCAGCTCTGGAGCGAAGCCCGCAACGACCACGGCCTGAGCTACGAGAATCTCGAACTCTTTATCGACAGCCTCACCTCTTATATAGACGAGAGCCAGAAGCTCAACTTTATGCGCTGGCCGATACTCTCCACCCCCGTGCATCAGAACTTTCAAGCGCTCGGCTCCTACGATGCCGAGGTGCAGACAGTGCTCGACTACCTGAAATGGCGCATCCCCTGGCTGGACAATAAGGTCGGCCTCATCGCCGCAGGCATTCAGGGCGTCAAAGCCGGCACTGTCACCGTATCAGCCGCCGGGGACGGCATCGACGTCAACGGCCTCACGACGACGGCCCGCATCGACATCTACACTCCCGACGGTGCTGTGGCCGGCAGCCTGAGCGGCGTGAGCGGCGACAGGCACATCACCCTGCCCGAGGGCATCTACATCGTCAGAGTGACGAGCGGCGGACGCACCTACCGCGCCAAGGTGAGGACGGGAGCCGGAGAAGGCTTCTGAAGGAGGGGCACAGGGGCCCCTGATGTCCCTCCGCGCTGCGGAGTGAAGGCCCCGCGGGGCCCGGCAAAGGTCTGCGCGCGCTCACTCCCCGCATGTCCGCGCCGCCATATCATAACAGAGAAATCATGAAACGACTCATACTCTTCGCCATGCTGGCCGTGGCCGCCGCGCCGAGGCTCTACGCATGGGACGACCGCCTGCACGGCACCCCGATGGGCTCCGTGTCGGTCGACTACTCCACCGGCCTCGCCTCCGAGAGCGTCAACACTCCGGCCGCGGCCTTCGACGGGAAATACAACACCTACTACGCCTCCTACGACCGCTCCAACACATGGGTGGGGCTCGATCTGGGGCGCAAATGCGTCATCACCGGCGTGGGCTACGCCTCGAGAGCCGGCAGGGCCGACCGCCTGCAGCTCGGCATCTTCGAGGGCTCCAACTCGCCCGACTTTCTCGACGCCGTGCCCCTCTACATTATCAAGGACAAGCCGTCGGACAATGTGCTCGTCAACGACTCGGTGCATGTGAGCCGCGCCTTCCGCTATGTGAGGTACGTGGGCCCGAACAACGCCCGCTGCAACATCGCCGAGGTGTGCTTCTACGGCCATAAGGGCGAGGGCAACGACTCCCTGTTCTACACTCCCACCAATCTGCCCCTGCTCACCATCCACACAGTAAACTGCCAGGGCATCAACGACCGCGTGACATACATCCGCGGCTACATCAATGTCATCTCGGGCGGCGGCACGGGCATACTCTCCGACAGCCTGAACATCCGCGGTCGCGGCAACGCCACCTGGGGCCTCCCCAAAAAGCCCTACAAGATAAAGCTCGACCACAAGGCCCATATGCTCGGCATGCCCGCTAAGGACAAGAAATGGGTGCTGCTGAGCAACTACAGCGACAAGACCCTCATACGCAATCTGCTCGCCTTCCGGGTGAGCGAACTCATCGGCCTCAGCTACACGCCCGCCGGACGGCTGGCCGACGTGATGCTCAACGGCGAATATATCGGCAACTATCAGATATGCGACCAGGTCGAGGTGGGAAAGCACCGCGTGGACATCACCAAGATGACCCCCGACGATAACACGGGCGACGCTCTGACGGGCGGCTACCTCGTCGAGATAGACTCCTACGCCGACAGGGAGAAGAGCAAGTTTACCACAAGCGATTTCTCGCTGCCCGTGAGCATCAAATATCCCGACGAGGACGACATCACGCCGGCCCAGAGCAAGTATATCGCGCAGACCTTCGGCACGATGGTGAGGCGCGTCAACTCGAGCTTCTACAACAACCCCGTCTACGGCTTCCGCCGCTACCTCGACGAGGACTCCTTCCTGCGCAACTTTATGGTCAACGAGGTGGCGGCCAACAGCGACGCCCTCTGGAGCGTGAGGATGTACAAGGAGCGCGACAGCCTGCGCTTCTACACGGGCCCCGTGTGGGACTTTGACCTCGGTTTCGAGAACGACTCGCGTGTGCACCCCGTCAGCCAGTATTCCGACTTTGTCAGCTTCACGCCCAACGCCACCACGGCGGGCAACATGCGCGGCTTCACGCAGAGGATCATCAATGTCTCGGCCGACAGGATGAAATACCTCTGGAGCCACGCGCGCTACGACCTCGGCCTGACCGTCGACACCCTCGAGGCTTACATCGACTCGCTGGCCGACTACATCGACGAGAGCCAGAAGCTCAACTTCATCCGCTGGCCGATACTCTCCACGCCCGTGCTGGTCAACTATCAGGCGCTGGGCTCCTACACCGCGGAGCTCGGCACGGTGCGCGACTTCATCCGCTGGCGCATCCCCTGGCTCGACGAGAAGATCGGGCTCATCCCGGTGGGCATCGGGGATGTGCGCTCTGCCGTTAAGGCTTCGGCCTGGGCTGTGAGCGGCGGCGTCAGCCTGAGCGGCCTCACCCGCGGCGACGCGATAGAGGTGTTCACCCCCGACGGCATGAGCGTGACCCGCGCAGAGGCCACCGGCGGCGAGCAGACCATCGCCCTGCCCGCAGGCATATATATTATAAAGGCCGGAAGCGGCAAGAATATCATCCGCAGCAAGATCGACGTGAGGTAAAGCCGCGGCGGGCGAATGCGCTCCGCCATAGCATCCATCATGCGACACATATTGATAACGGGGCTTCTCTCGCCGGAGAGAGGCCCCGATTTTATATTATCACCGTCCGGTAAACACAGCGCGTCCATTCTCCGATCCATCTATAAAATGCGGATAATTGACCCCTCTGTAACTATATGATTTTCAACGCTCCCGAAAGGCCAAAACTACATTTGAGACGAGTAAAACTACCTCAAATGTAATCTCACTCAGGTCCTATGTGAGTATCCGCGCATGCGGAACGTTTTTTGAAGAGTGGGAAATGGCTATTTCCGGCAAGCGGAAAAACGCAGTTGTTTCGGATAGCGAAATTATATCAGCGAGGATGGGGTGCGACAACTTCCATAAGTGCAAATCTTGTTCGGCTAAGGGCGGTAGTTGGCTGTGAGTATAAAATGCGCGACGGGGCTTAGAGGCGCATTAGCTGGGAGGGCTGCTGCCTCAGCGGCCGCCAGCCGCCGCGGGCAAAGCGCGAAAGGATGAGTGAAAATATATTGCGCGAGGCTTAACTGGGAG
>OMUV01000175.1 GCA_900314335.1 uncultured Prevotellaceae bacterium
TTTTTCACCCCATTCCAACTGGCAATTATCATTTCTCCGGAAGCACAAACGCCGCTTCCCCTGTCGCGCATTCCGGCCCGCTCTTATGTGATCGCGGAAGGATGGCAGCCGCGGGCAAAGACAAAGAGAGGCGACCGTCATGGCCGCCTCTCCGTCTTGTTACAAACTGTCTATTGTTCTTTTATTTGAACGAACGCTCGTAGATGCCCAGGTAGTCCTCGTCGGTCATGGGCAGCGGGTCGGCAGTGATGTCGCCGCCAAGCACCTCGTGGATGCGTGCGGGCCAGAGTTTCAGTTCCTCGCGCGTGATACCGTAGTCGCTCATCTTGAGGTCGGCGCAGCCCACGGAGGCGAGCAGACGGTCGAGGGCATCGATGAAGTCCTTGCCGCTCTGCGGGTTCTCCACGCCCATGACGCGGGCCATCTTCTTCATCGGTTCCTCGGCGGCTCGGCGCTCGGCGAAGAATACTGCTTCGACGACCCTGAGGTGGATGCGCTGAAGCTCCACGCCGTAAAGGGATGCCAGAGGCTGGAGTCGGTAGATGTGACGGACCATGAGGGCAAGGAGAAAGCCATCCGCAAGTTGTTCGGCTCGGCGGGCAAGAACCCGAACGTGCTGCCGGGATTTATCTGCGACAACGGCCGCAACATCCACGTGGGCGACCAGTTTCTCGCCAACTATCACGTGACCATTCTCGATGTCCGCGAGGTCAACATCGGAGACAATGTGATGATCGGGCCGGGCACACTCATCTCGACCGTCAATCACCCGATGCTCCCGTCGGGGCGCCGCCGCCATCTGGGCATCGCCAAGCCTGTCACCATCGGCAACGATGTCTGGATCGGGGGCAACGTGGTCATTGTCCCGGGCGTCAGCATTGGCAACAACTGCGTGATAGCCGCCGGAGCCGTAGTGACGAAGGATGTGCCGGACAACAGTCTCGTAGGCGGCGTACCGGCCAGGCTCATCAGGACGCTCGAAAACGACGTAGACTAATAGCTGTGGGCAGAGGAACTTCTCCCCTGCCCTTTTTGTGTGAGCGAAACAGGCTCTCTAAAAACTTCAGAAAATAAGCTCCGGCTGTGCTTCAGGGATATATGTGCTGCGTATACGCCATGTCGCGGGATAGGCGTTGTTGAGGCGCTGTCCCACATTGTTGGCGAAGCCCAGTCGCAGCGAGCGATAGGAAACGGTGACTGCGCCGCGCGGCAGAGTGCCGGAGCTCGTCAGCGCCTCGCCGCGCAGATAGCGGACGGCCCGAGCATAGTCGAGCGGCATGTCGGCGAAGGCGTCTGCCCTGAGGCACTGGCTCAGGGCGAGAGAAGCGGCGGGGAGAGGCGCGGCGACGCGGCCGGAAGGGCGGCGCGCTGCGCCGTGAGCGGCCGCGGCGGAAGGGCGTATGCTCACGCCGGCACTCAGGAGGCGCACCGCGGAGGCTACCTCCGCATAATCGTCTGCCAGCGAGGCATGCAGGGCAAAGACAGAGCGGCCGTCGTCGAGAATGGAATAGTCGCCGGCGCCGGTGAGATAGTCGGCCTCCGGCGCATGACGCAGCAGGCGGGCCGGAGCGGCCTTGCGGCGGCGCGATGGAGCAAAGGTATCGCCGCGGGACTGCTTGCGCAGCAGGGCGAGAAAGAATCCCTCGCCGCGTGTCAGGTGGGGGAAGAAATGATATACCGGCAGCCCTCCGCCCTCGCGGGTGTCGCCCGCGATTTGCGGCCACGCCGTCGTGTCGACGGGCACCACGTCGGCCCCGAGAGCCGTGCATATCCACTCTACCATATCCTCGTCCTCAAGGGGATTGAATGTGCAGGTGCTGTAGATGAGGTAGCCGCCGTCGCGCAGGGCCGGCCACACGTCGCCCACTATCTCCCTCTGGCGCGCGGCGCAGCGCGCGGGCGCTTCGTCGCTCCACTCCGTGCGGGCATCCATGTCCTTGCGAAACATGCCCTCGCCGGAGCACGGCACATCGGTGGCGATGACGTCGAAGAAGCCGCGCAGGGCCGAGAACTCCCGCGGGGTGGCCGAGGAGACGAGCACGTCGGGCCTGCCCCACTTCGCCACATTCTCCGAGAGCACCGTAGCGCGCCGCGCCACCACCTCATTGCTCACCAGCAGGCCCCGGCTCATCAGGCTGCCGAGCATGAGCGTCTTGCCGCCCGGGGCCGCACACAGGTCGAGCACCCTCGCGGGCGCGATGTCCGCCGCGATGCGCTTCCAGGCCTGTTCTACAAACATCGACGACGGTTCCTCGACATAATAGGCGCCGGCGTGCATGAGCGGGTCGAAGGTGAAGCGCGGACGCTCGGCGAGGTAAAAGCCGTCGGTGGCCCACGGCACAAGCGATGAGGCGGGAGGCATTGCGCCCGCGGCGCGAAGGTATTTCTCCTTATTAATATGTATGCTCAGCGTGGGACTATCGTCGAGGGCGGAGGCCAAAGCGGCGGCGTCCACGCCGTGCAGGCGGGAGAGCGACGAGAGAAAAGCGGGCGGCAACAGGGGTTGTGTCATATCGGAATAATCTATTCTCTGCAAAGTTACGACATTTATCCGTTCCGAAGGGAGCTCGGAGCATTCAGAGGCCTCATGGGATGCCTCTTAAGCACGAAATGCCTATCTTTGCACCATAAAATGAATAAGATTGCAGTCATGAGACATTTGATTTCCCTCATAGTGTGCATGCTGAGCCTCACGGCCCTGGCCGCGCCCGCCGCCGCGGTGCCCGACACGCTCTCCGCCGGAGGGCAGGGCGTCACGCTCAGGAGCGACACGGTAATCGACGACACGTCAAACTATGTCATCTCGACCAGGATCCCCAAGGGCATCACGCGCATATTCCAGAACATAGATGACAGCGACGATGGCATGCCGGGCTTCCCGTTCCGCTTCTTCAGCGCCCTCATGGGCCTGACGGGAATAGGGCTGACGCTGCTCATGCTCGGCATAGTGCTCCTGCCGCTGTTGCTCATCGTACTGCTGTTCGTCTACCTGCTACGCACACGGCGGCGCGGCATCGAAGCCGACCGCAGGGAGAGCGCACCGGGGCAGACGGCGCCTGCCGCGACCGCGCCGGAGAACCGCACCACGAGCTACACCCACCGCAGGGACAACGCCATACGCAACATCTTCATAGGTCTGGCCATCGCGATAGCCTCGCGGGTGACGGACATCGACATCGGCATAGCCGTGGGCGTGGTGATAATGTGCATAGGCCTGGCGGACTATTTCATCTGCCGCAGCCATAAGAACGACAATAAGCAACAATAAACAGACAATGAAACAATATCTCGAACTTCTGGACAGAATTCTGACCAAAGGCGTGCGCAAGGACGACCGCACGGGCACAGGCACACTCAGTGTGTTTGGCCATCAAATGCGCTTCGACCTGAGCGAGGGCTTCCCCCTTCTCACGACCAAGAAGCTGCACCTCAAATCCATCATCTACGAACTGCTGTGGTTCCTGCGCGGGGACACCAACATCCAGTACCTCCACGACCACGGTGTGAGCATCTGGGACGAGTGGGCAGACCCTGACGGCGGCCTCGGACACATCTACGGCTATCAGTGGCGGCAGTGGCCCGACTACCAGGGCGGTAGCATCGATCAGATAGCCCGCGCCATCGACATGATAAAGCACCATCCCGAGTCGCGCCGCATCATCGTGAGCGCATGGAATGTGGCCGACCTCGGCAACATGAATCTGCCGCCCTGCCATCTGCTGTTCCAGTATTACGTATCCGGCAATCGGCTGAGCCTGCAGCTGTACCAGCGCAGCGCGGACACATTCCTCGGCATGCCCTTCAACATCGCCTCCTACGCGCTGCTGCTCATGATGACCGCGCAGGTCACCGGGCTGGAGGCGGGCGACTTTGTCTACACCACGGGCGACACACATCTCTACCTCAATCACCTCGATCAGGCGCGCCTGCAGCTGACGCGCGAACCGCGGCCGCTCCCCGTGATGCGCCTCAACCCCGATGTCAAGAACATCTTCGACTTCCGCTACGAGGACTTCACGCTGGAGAATTACAATCCCTGGCCGCACATCAGCGCCCCCGTCGCCGTCTGAGCCATGAGCGAGATAACCATCATCGCAGCCATTGCCGCCGACGGCGCAATAGGTTACCAGGGCCGCCTCATCTACCGCCTCTCGGCCGACCTTAAGCACTTCCGCTCTCTCACCACGGGCCACACCGTGCTCATGGGCCGCCGGACGTTCGAGTCGCTCCCCAAGGGCGCTCTGCCCCACCGCCGCAACATCGTCATCTCCCGCCGCCCCGGCGCGAGCTTCGCGGGCTGCGACACCTACTCTTCGCTCACCGAGGCGCTGGACCACTGCGCCGCCGACGAGCACGTGTTCATCATCGGAGGGGCTTCCGTCTACCGTGAGGCCTGCCCGCTGGCCACGGGGATGGAACTGACCGAGGTTCACGCCACACCCGCTCAGGCCGACGTCTATTTCCCGAAGCTCGACATGCGTCAGTGGACCGAGACCGCACGAGAGAGCCATCCCGCCGACGAGAAAAACGAGCAGCCGTTCGACTTCGTGAGCTACCGGCGAAAGACTGCTGAAGAACAATAAAGGAATTACCGGGCTGAACAAAGGACAGCCCCAAAACAATAAAGGACAGCCCGGACACGGCAAAAAACTTCCCGGACACAAGAAAAGACTTTCGGGATACAATAAAAGACTTCCCGGGCTGAACAAAGGACAGCCCGGACACGACATAATACTTTCCGGGCACAACAAGCAAACCGGACTTTCTCCTCCCACACATCAGGAAGCGAAAGTCCGGTCTTATATTATCTTACTCCTTATTTTACCCCTTCGACTATCGACCGGCGGTTGTTGCTCCGCTCCTCGAGCAGGAGGAGGAGCTTGCGGTCGCGCTTAGGCTGAATGAGGCGGCGCACAAAGATGTTCGGGATGGCCACACCGAGCGATATAAAGAGGATGATGAGCGAGGCGTTGATGAGGTTGGTCATTGCGACGGTCAGTTCGCCCACCACGCCGTGGATGTCGATAAAGGCGAAGAGCGCACGGTACATCAGCACACCGGGGATCATCGGGATGACGCTCGGGATGGAGATGGTCTGATGGGGCGTGTGGAAGATGTGCATCAGTTTGGTGCAGAGCAGACTGATGAGCGCCGAACCGACGAACGAGCCGATCACTGCGCCCATGTCGAGGCCGAAGTTGTTGGTGCTGGGACCGAGGCTTACGAGATTGCGTGTGCAGACGGCGATGATGCCGCCGATGGCCACCACAGGCAGGAGGCGCCGCGGGCAATTGAAGATCGTGGAGAATCCCATGGCCGAGATGGCGGCGGCGACGGAGTACTCGATATAGTTGTGGTGGGGCGTCATGGAGAGGTCGGTGACAAAGTTGTCCACGCCGCAGACCTTGATGGCGAACACGATGCCGAAGGCCATGGCCAGCACTATCATCAGCGTTATCACGGCGCGGGTGATGCCGACGTTGACATGATTGGAGACCATGTCGCTGACAAAGTTGATGAGCGGCACACCGGGGACGATGTACAGCGCGCAGGCCATAAACGGATGGTAGGGCGTGGAGCTGTGCAGGATGGGGATCGTGGTGTGCATGGAGATGAGCATGAAGAGCCAGGCCAGCAGCGTGGAGACGAAGGCCGAGATGGCGATGCCCACGTAGGTGTTCATGCCTTTCTCGCCGAACCACATCTTGAGGCGGAAGCCCAGGATGGCCGCAATGGCAGCGTAGAAGAACGCCGTCCAGTCGCAGCCGAACTGGATGCAGAAGCCGCCGCAGGCAAATCCACCGCAGATGGCCACCTGCCAGGGCGTATAGTTGCGCTTGTGCGAGCGTATCTTCTCGAGCTCCTCCTCATACTGGTCGGGCGTGTAGTCCTCTTTGATAGCCCTCCAGGTGAGTTTGCTGACCATGCGTATGGCCCAGAGATCGACGGAATGCTTGGTGCAGTGGCGGAACTTGGTGAACGAATGGCTCTCATCGCTCAGGTTGGCCATTATGATGTCATAGTTGACCGAGAGATGCAGATTGGCCAGCGGCAGCCCGAGATAGATGGCCGTGCGGCGCATATTGCGGAGCACACGCTCCGTGTCGGCGTGGCTCTCGAGCAGCAGGCAGCCCGTCTGCAGGAGCAGGTCGAGCTTGCGGTTGAGCTCCGCGTTGGACATCACGGCCTCGGCCTTAGTCTGAGTGGTCGTTGTAGCTGTTACCATATTCTCCTCCATCATTTATCAGGCTTTCCCCAGCAGCGTGATGCCGATACCGGGCTTGTCGACGAGCGTTATCTTGCCGTCCTTGATGGTCATGCCGCTGAAGCGGTCGTTGGCGATGAGCAGGTTGCCGTCGAGGTCGGCGAAGTCCACGAGCGGAGCGAGCTGCGCGGCGGCGCTCACGGCGCAGGATGTCTCGGTCATGCAGCCTATCATGATCTTCATGCCCAGAGCGCGCCCCAGGACGATCATCTTGTAGGCCTCGTTGAGACCGGTGCTCTTCATGAGTTTGATATTAATGCCGTCGTATGCCTCGGCGAGCTTAGGGATGTCGCCTATGCGCTGGAAGGCCTCGTCGGCGATGATGGGCAGCGAACTGCGGCTCTTGAGCCAGGCGATGTCATCGATATTCTCCTTGGGCATGGGCTGCTCGACGAAGAGGCAGTTGCGCTCGGCCAGCCAGTCGATCATGCGGAGCGCGTGCTCGCGGTCGGTCCAGCCCTGATTGACATCGACGCAGATGGGCACATTGGTCATGGAGCGTATCACCTCTATCGTCTCGCGGTCCTGGTCGAGGCCCATCTTGACCTTGAGCACCTTGTAGGGCGCGGCCTCCTTGACCTTGAGCCTCACCATGTCGGGCTTGTCGATGCCTATCGTGTAGGACGTATTGGGCGTCTTCTCCGGGCTCAGGCCCCAGATCTTGTACCAGGGCTGCCCCATCACCTTGCCCAGCAGGTCGTGGAGGGCGATGTCGACCGATGCCTTGGCGGCCGAGTTCTTCGGCGCCTTCTGGTCCACGTAGGCCAGGATGTCCTCCATGCGGAACGGGTCGGTAAACTGGCTCAGGTCGAGCGAGGAGAGAAACTTGGTGACGCTGTCGACGCTCTCGCCGAGGTAGGGAGGCATCGAAGCCTCGCCGTAGCCCGTGATGCCGTTCCATGTGAGCGTGACCTGCACATCCGGCGTCGTGGTGCGCGAATACTTGGCGAGATTGAACGCGTGGCGCAACTTGAGTTCGTAGGGGAAGAATGAGAGCTGCAGCTGTGATGACTTGCGCACATCGCGCATAATGGCGGGAGCAGCTATCTCACCGGCCTTGAGCTGAAACGGCACAGCTGCCGCGGCCACGGCAACACCCGCCGACTTTATAAAAGAACGTCTGTCCATAACATTACATTTGTGAGGGCAAAGTTCCTGACTGAACTTTGTCTAATATCCGTCGCAAAATTACGATTTTTCGGCCTAACACCATCCACAGTAACCGATTAAATGCCGCCCTGACGGCATTATGCGCCGTAGTCTTTACCTCGAGTTGTCGCATTGGAGGGATATGCGGAAATTCTACTCGCAGATAAAAAATTTTAGCTCGTAGCAGACGATCGTTCTACTCGCAGATAAAATAATTTATCTCGCAGTAGAATTTCGGCCGCTCGCAGAGGCCGAAATTCACATACATGCAGAGACCGCCGAAGCGGTAGCAGGTCGTCGGCAGGCGCCTTAAGGATGTATAATGGCGGGGCATACGGACGGATCCCCCCGTTTCGGGAAACATCGTGTATGCACTCTTCAAAAAATCTCCCGCTTAACCCAAAAACTACATTTGAGACGAGGAAAAACACCTCAAATGTATTTCAAAACGTCTCAAATGTAATTTTGGTCCTCATATTAGCACTGATTTTAAGGTGGTTACAAAGGAGCAGAAACCGCCTTTAAGTCGTCGGCAGGCGCCTTAAGGATGTATAATGGCGGGGCATACGGACGGATCCCCCCGTTTCGGGAAACATCGTGTATGCACTCTTCAAAAAATCTCCCGCTTAACCCAAAAACTACATTTGAGACGAGGAAAAACACCTCAAATGTAATCTCACTCATCTCAAATGTAATTTTGGCCTTCAGGGGAGGCTGTCTTTCAATCACTTACAAAGCCTCCAAATATGCTATTCTCATGCCTCCGTCAGTAGGCCGCCATCACGGCAGCAGGCATCAGAAAGACTGCGACATCACAGCCGGCCGCGGGGGCAGAGACTATGATGTCGCAGAGAGTGGGGATGGCGGGCGGCATGAGGCGCGCGGCCGCCAGGGCGGGTCAGAAATACCAGGGATGGTCCTTGACACGCGTTATGCCGTCCGTGCCCTCGCTGCCGAGGATGCGGCTGATGGAGAGGAACGGCACATTGAGGTAATCCTTGGCCTTGGGGTCGACGCTGTTGATGCGGACGCGGCCGCTGCAGTGGATAAACTTGCCGCCGCCGAGGGAGATGGCGACGTGCGTCACACGACCGCCGCGCGTGCCGAAGAAGAACAGGTCGCCCGGACGGGCGCCGGCCCATTCTTTGGCGTCGATGCGCTCGCCGGTGAGGGCCTGCTGCCATGCATCGCGCCTGAGGATGACGCCCGCGGAGAGGTAGCTCACCTTGCTCAGGCCGGAGCAGTCGGTCATCTTGGTCGATGTGCCGCCCCAGAAGTAGGGCGAGCCCATCATGCGGCGCGCGGTGGCGAGCACACGCTCGGCGGTGGCGGGCCGTGCGGCCCAGGAGGAGAGCCCCTCGACATCGGCGGCGTTCACATAGCCGCGGCGGCCGTCGGGAGTGGCGAGGCAAACATATCGGCCGGAGGCAGAGACATAAGAGAGGATGTCGCCCATCACGAGGTCGCTCACCGCCTCGTCGCTGCCGGCCTTGCTGGTGAGGACGCTCTGATAGGCCGTCACGATGTAGCGCTTCGAATGCTTCCACGCCGTCAGGGCCGCGCTGTCGAGCAGCGTAACGGAACCGGCAGGAATCCACGACTTGTATCCTTCGGGTGTCTCGGCCTCATACCAGTCGTCGTCGGCGGCCGTGAGCCTCAGCGGTGTGCCCATGACGCTCTGTGTGAGCATCTCGGCGGAGTGGGCCGCGGAGGAGCGCATAGAAGCCACGGAGAGCTTGGTGAGCGCCCACGGCTTGGAGGGATGGAAGTAATCGAGCGCCACGCAGGAGTCGATGACCAGTTCGCTGTCGAAGTCGCTGTATTCGAGATTGCCGCCCTTCCATTCCACCTCGCCGGCCTGATTGTCCACCGTCTCGGAGCGGATGTAGCGCTTGGCGGGGTCAAACTGGGCATTGACGGCCTTGTTGGCGGCGAAGCGGTAGACATCGAGACCGGTCTTGTAATAGTCGGCCATCGACTCGCCCGCCGTGCTGCGGCCGAAGGAGGCGTCGGTGGGCACCCAGCCCACGCCCTCAAAATAGGTCTCAGCCCAGTCGTGATAGTTCTTGGCTCCCGGATGGAGCATCCAGCCGCTCTCCCAGCGCGCAGGGATGCCGAGGCAGCGCATGAGGGTGATGTAGAGCAGGGAGACCTGCCCGCAGTCGCCGTGGCGGTTGGCGATCACATATTCGGGGATGTTGGGGATGGTGCTGTATTCGCGTGCGCCGGCCCAGGGGAAGTTGGTCACTATCCAGTCGTAGACGATGGAGGCCTGCATGACGGGATTTTTCTCGCTGCCCACCAGCTGACGGGCGAGGGCCATGAGATGGGGCGTCTTGACGATGTGCGGATACTCGTCGGCGGTGTATTGCTGATAGAGGGCGGAGGAGGTGTCGTAGGGCTTGAGGGCCGCCATGATCTCGGCGCGTGTGAAGTGCTGCTCAGCCGATATGTAGGAGAATGTGATGCTGAATTTGGAGGGCTGTCCCTTGTGCGCCACACCTTCCATGTAGACGGTGTGCTGGGGAGAATTCCTGGATATATAAGCCTGGGCCGAGGAGGAGAGGAGACGAATGTCGCTCTGACGCTCTGTCTCGGTGGGGAACGGCATCCATACTCTCAGAGTGTCGCCGTCGGGGATGGCGTCCGGGCGCACGGTGATATTAAAGGTGAGCTGCCAGCGATGGGGGAAGCGGAGGTGATTGCCGTAGGCGGGAGAGGCCGCAGCCTGATTATAGAGCTTGGCGTAATATTGATTGGTGCTCTTACGGTCCTCGTCCTGGCTCTCCTTGAAGTCCTCATGATTGAGCAGGAAGAAGTTGCCCACGGCGCGGTGGAACCACATCTCCCGTCCGTCGATGGTGTCTGCCTCGATGTAGCGCTGCTTCTTCCAGTAGGTGAGCTTCTCATCGGTCACGGGACCCATGCGCTTCTCTATCTGTTTGCGGCCCTCGGCGGGGCTGAGCGAGAAGTCGTCCCTCACGCGGTCGGCGAGCTTCAGCAGCGAGTCGATGGCGAAAGCCTGGCTTGTGCGGATCTTCTTAGGGAGCGAGTTGAGATACTTGGCAGCCTTGCGGAGCTCGCCGTGCTCGATCATGGCTCCGGCTACGGCGCGGAAGTTCGCGTCGTCGTCCGCTGGCGTGGCCGCAAGGAGCGACGCCGGCATCAGCGCCACGAGGGCGAATGCCAGCATCAGGATGTATTTATTCTTCATAACTGTATTAGGTAGATTTTTTTGCTTCTTCTTATAAATGTTTCCTGAGCTCGGTGGCCCAGATCTTATAGCCGTCCTCGTTGACATGCAGGCCGTCCGTGCTGAGCTCGGGGCGCATGCTGTTGCTTCCCTCAGCGGTGAAGAGCGGGAAGAGGTCGACATACTCTATTTTCCTCTCCGCAGCGATTTGTCTGAGGCGGGCGTTGAGCGCCGGCACAGTGTCCGTCCGGCCCGTGAGGAGCTTGTAGCGGCCGAAGCTCTCGTTGATGGGCAGCAGGCTCTGCAGGATGAGGCGCGTGGTGGGCGACTCGCGGCGGATGCGGTCGACGGTCGTGGCGATGGAGATGGCTATCTCTTCGCTCGTCAGGCCGTGCGAGATGTCGTTAACGCCCGCCATGAGCACGATGGTCCGGGGATGGAAGGGCAGGATCTGATGGAGGCGCTCACAGATGCCCGGCACATCGTCGCCTATAATGCCGCGATTGACCACACCACGCTTGCCGAGGCGCTTGCTCCAGTCGCCGCCGTTCTCCGTGAGGCTGTTGCCGAGCATCACGATGCTCTGCTTGTCGATGTCCTTAGAGCGGGCGAAGGAGTCCATGCGGTCGAGGTAGTGGGGCGTAAACTGTGTGCCCGTCACGGCGCCCGCCACCGCGTTCACCACGAGCGAGCGGAGGCGTATGGTATTGCCGCCGCGGGGCATATGGACTGCGTTGGTGAGGAGGATGATGGCCATCCGCTGCTCAGGGTCGATGTCGATCATGGTGCCGGTAAAGCCCGTGTGACCGTAAGCCGAGCGGCTGAGCATATCGCCGAGATTGGAGGCGTAGGGCGAGCACATGTCCCAGCCCGGCGTGCGGCCGAACTGCTCCAGCCCGCGCGGCAGGGTCGTCATGAGGCGCACGGTGGCGGGACTGAGGATTCTCACACCGCGGAGCTCTCCGCCGCCGATGAGCGCCTGGCAGAGCAGGGCTATGTCGTCCGCCGTGGTGAACACGCCCGCGTTGCCGCTGATACCGCCGTTCAGGACCCGGGCCAGAGGATCGTGCACCTGCCCCCTGAGCACCTGCCCGGACTTCTGCTTCTCTGTGGGAGCCACATCCTCCATCCATTTGTCCTGATCGTCCCCCTCGGCCCATACGGGGCGGGAGATGTTTTCCCAAATGCCTTTGTCATTCTGCCGGCAGGGCAGGTAGTCCGTGTGGTACATGCCCAGCGGGGCGAAGATGTAGCGGCGGGCGAACTCCCTGAGGGATAGTCCGCTGACCTTCTCCACGATATGCTGCAGGGTGATGTAGTTGAGGCAGGAGTACTGGAAATCTTCTCCGGGCTCGAAGTCGCGGCGCTTCCATGTGGCGATGTAATGCATGAGGCTGTCGGGCGCCGGCGAACCGAAGCGCTGAGAGAGTTCCTCAACGGAGGCGTAAGGCGGAAGGCCCGAGGTGTGTGTGAGCAGGTGACGGATGCGTATTGTCGTGGAGCGCTTGCCGTCGGCCGAGGTCCAGGAGCGGAAATCGGGGATGTAGTCCGCCACGGCGTCGCCGAGGCGAAGCTTCCCCTGCTCCACGAGCTTCATCACGCAGAGGGCCGTGCTCATCGACTTGCTGCACGAGGCCATGTCAAAGATGGTGTTGTCCGTCATCTTCTCCTTGCGCGGGTAGAGGGCGCGGTAGCCGTAGGATTTCAGGTAGGCCATCTTGCCGTCTTTCACTACGGCCAGTACGGCGCCGGGGATGTCGCCGCGGTCGATGGCTGCGTAGATGGCGGAGTCGGCGTAGGCCAGGCGCGCGCCGCTCATGCCCACCCTCTCGGGGAGCACACGCTCCAAGCGCTGCGAGAAGCCGGGTACGACGGTGAGCATGGCGATAACGATGGTAGCTAATCTGTGTTTCATCAGCCCTATTGGATATGTTTGAGTTCCTCGTGGTCCGTATCACATTTGTAGGCCTCGATGGCTTTCTCCACCGAGCCGTGCAGGGCGAGGAGCGTGCGCGCCTGACTGTAGGAGATGCCGAGCTCGCTCATTATCATACGCGTCCCGCGGTCCTGCAGCTTCTTGTTGCTGATCTTCATGTTGACCATGCGGTTGCCCCTCACGCGGCCGAGGCGTATCATCACGGCGGTGGAGATCATGTTGAGGATCATCTTCTGCGCCGTGCCGCTCTTCATGCGCGAGCTGCCGGTGACAAACTCGGGGCCCACGACCACGACGATGGGGATCTCGGCCCTCTGAGAGAGCGGCGAACCGGGATTGCTGGTGATGCAGGCGGTCAGGATGCCGTGGGCGCGCGCCTCCTCGATGGCGCCCTCGACATAGGGTGTTGTGCCCGAAGCGGCGATGCCGATGACCGTGTCATTGTCGCTGATATTGTGATTGACAAGCTCGTCCCACCCGTCCGAAGGGCTGTCCTCGGCATTCTCCACGGCGTTGCGCAGAGCGGTGTCGCCTCCGGCTATCAGGCCCACGACGAGCGTCGAGGGCACACCGTAGGTAGGCGGCAGTTCGGAGGCGTCGAGCACACCGAGACGGCCGCTGGTGCCCGCTCCTATATAAAAGATGCGTCCGCCTTTTCTCATGCGCGGCACAATAGCCGTCACCAGGCGTTCTATGTCGGGGATAGCCTTCTCTACGGCGACGGCGACCTTCTTGTCCTCTGTGTTGATATCGCGCAGTATCTCGCCGACCGGCATTTTCTCCAGATTGTCGTAGAGCGAAGGCTCTTCTGTGATTTTTCTAAAAGCCATGTGTTTATAGTTTGATGTATATGTTGTGTCTGTACAGCGGCAGAGCCACTACGAAGTAATTGAACAGGACAAAGACGAGCGCGAAGGCAAGCGAACCGCCGTAAGGCCCGAAGAGCGGCTCCCAGAGACCGCTGAAGATGGCGTAGTGGAGACTGGCCTCGCCGCAGGGAATAGCGCCCAGCAGGATGGCAAAGACGTCGGCCATCACATAGAGAAACAGCGGATTGACGCCGAAGGTGCGGAAGAACAGCGCCCAGCGCTTCACGCCCTTTATGTCCACCACATAGATGAGCAGGGCCAGCACCAGCGAGGCGAAGCCACAGCTGACGAGCGAGAAGGTGGGGCTCCAGATCTTCTTGGAGATGGGGCAGGCGTAGCTGAGCAGGAATCCAGAGATCACCAGCACCGCGCCGATGAGCAGCAGGCGGAAAGTGACCGTGGTGAGGTCGGCGGCGCTCCGCTTCTCGCCGCTCTTATGGCCGGAGAGCATCATCTGCCCTATCACGAAGCCGATCATGACGTGCGCCACGCTCGGGATGGTGCTGAGCAGGCCTTCGGGGTCGATAAAGTTATCGTTCCAGATGTGCGCCATGCCGAATATCGAGAGGTCGACGACCGAGAGAATATTGCTCTCGCCGTGCTCGTAGCCGTTGCCCAGTTCGAGGATGATGAAGTAGACGATGAACAGCGCCGCGATGATGTAGGGGAAGCGCTTGTGGCTGACCTTTACCGAGAGCAGAGCAACAATGCCGTAGCAGACACCGAGCCTCACGAGTACGCCCGTGATGCGCATCGAGGGCAGGAAGTTGATGGCCGCCACAAAGCGGGTGCCGAAGTCGGGGTACATGTCGTGGGAGGTGAGCGTGTAGCAGAAGTGGGCGAAGATGCCTATGAAATAGCCCACCAGGATGATGCCGAGCGAGCGGCGCAGGATCTTGCGGTAGGTGGCGGAGGTGGCCTCGAAGTGGTACTTGCTCATGGAGATGTAGGTCGTCATGCCCATGATGAACATGAAGAACGGGAACACGAGGTCGGTGGGCGTGAGCCCTATCCACTCCGCGTGCTCCAGCGGGGCGAACACGTGTGAGCCGTCGCCCGGGTTATTGACCAGGATCATGCCGGCGATGGTGAGGCCGCGCAGGATGTCGATAGCCAGTATTCTATTCGGTTTCTCTCTTGTCTGTTCCATGGTGATCATTATTTATAGAGGTAATATTTTCTGGAAAGGCGCTTGAAGGCGTCCACGTCCTTATACCAATAAGCCCTGGCATCCTCCCAACGGTTACGCCTGGAGAAGAGTTCGCGGATCTTAGAACTGCCGCAGACGCAGTCGAACATGCGGAAGCGGCCCTTGTCCGCCACATCGAAGACGGCCTTGTCGGGGTACATGGCCGCCATCTCCTGCATTACGAGAAACTGGATGTCGGTAAGCGGAGCCCGCTCGTAGTCGATGATGTGCACCTGCACGCCCTCCACCTGCTCGTCCTTGTAGGTAGCGTAGAACGGCTTGCAGTAGAGCGGACGGAAGATGATGCCGGGCACCTTAAGGGCATTGAGCCGCTCTGCGAGGCGCGCGCCGTCCACCCACGGAGCCGCGAACATCTCAAAGGGAATGGTATAACCCACGCCGATGTTCATGTAGGAGAATTCGCCGAGGATACCGCTCAGCGGGTAATAGAAGGCCGACGTGGCGTGGGGGATGTGCGGTGAGGAGGGTATCCACTCCAAGCCCGTGTCGGCGTAGGTCATCCTGCGCTTCCAGCCGCGCATCCTGACGACGGTGAGCTTGCACTGCTTTCCGCCGCTCAGCATCCGCTCGCCATTGAGCATCATGGCCAGTTCGCCCGCGGTGAGCCCATATATATAAGGTATCTTGTACTGGCTCACGAAGGTCTCGAAACCGTCCTCGGTGAGGCAGCCCTCCACCCTGTTGCCGCCGAGCGGATTGGGCCTGTCGAGGACGACGAACTCCTTGCCATTCTCGGCCGCGGCCTCCATGGCGAGCCCCATCGTACTGATATATGTGAATGAGCGGCAGCCTATGTCCTGTATGTCGTATACCAGCACATCGATATCCCTGAGCATCTCGGGCGTGGCCTTGCGTGTCTTGCCGAAGAGCGAATAGACGGGCAGGCCGGTCACCTCGTCGCGCGCGCTGCCCACGCTCTGTCCGGCGTGAGCATTGCCGCGCACACCGTGCTCGGGGCCGAAGAGCGCCACAAGGCGCACGCCAGGGGCGGAGTGAAGGATGTCGATGTCGCTGCGGAGCTCATTGTCCACTCCGGTGGGATTGGTGATAAGGCCCACACGCTTACCCTCGAGTATCTTAAAGTTGTCCGCCTTGAGCACCTCGATGCCCGTGCGTATCCTGATGCCGCCGCGGCGCGCAGAGGCCGTGGTCAATGTCAGCGCCAGCAGCAGGAGAAATGCTAACTTCCTGTTCATCCTTTATCGTTTATCTGAGATTAATATCACTGTGCCGTCGGTCGATGTAGCCACCACGCCGCCCTTGACGGGCATGACGGTGTTGACGAGCGACTCGCCGATCTTGTGCTGCCACAGGATGCTCCCGTCCGCGGCCGAGACCGCGAAGATGAGCCCGGAGGAGGTGGAACCGTAGACCGTACCGCGGCTCTCGAGATCCTGCGACGGGGCATGGTCGTAGCCGTATCCTATGGCGGAAGCCCATATCTCCTCGGGATGATCGGAGAGGGCGGAATAGCACACGAGGCTGTCATTCATCGTCTTGGCAAAGAGGCGTGTCCCGTCGGAGGAGAGGCCGAGCGACTCGCGCACCCTGGAGGCGCGTGTGCTGTAGACGGTCTGCCCCGTGGAGGCGTCTATTGCGGTCAGTTCCCTCACCGGGTCGACGATAAAGACCTTGCCGCGGGAGAAGACGGGCCACACTGAGGCAGGAGAGAAATGCAGGCCTTTGCGCGGGTTGTGCCACTGCCAGAGCTCGCTGCCGTCGCGGGCGGAGAGCGCATAGAGACTGCCGTCCCAGGCGCCGAAAATGACCTTGCCGTCGGCAACGAGCGGCCGCGTCACCACGTAGCCCTTCACACCGCCGTGGGACCATAGCAGACGGCCGCTGCGGAGGTCGATGGCCCGCATGCAGTGGTCTGTGCCGCCCACATAGGCCACGCCGCCGCTGATCCTCACGCCGCCGGTAACAGGGCCGCCGGCCTTCACCGCCCAGAGCTTTGCGCCGTTCTTGGCGCTGAGCCCGTAGACAGTACTGTCGGCTGCGCCGAAGACCACTACCCCGCTCTTCACGTCCGGTTCGCCGTAGATGCGATGGCCTGCGGCAAACTGCCACATCCGGCGGCCGCTTCTGATGTCATAAGCCGTGAGGCGGCCTGCACCGTCGCCGACAAAGACGCGGCGCCCGTCGCTGGCGGCGGCCGCATAGATACCGGCCTCGCTGCGATGCTGCCATTTCACCGCCACCTTATATCGGTCATTGACACTGAAATCGGGATATTCATTAGCCTTTCCGGCGTGGTCGTAGAGGTCGCCTTGCATCGGGAACGAAGCCCATTCGTATTTCTTACCTCCCGTGATCTGCGTGAACACACGGATGGAATCATTGTCCACCTCATATATGCCGTAGCCGTTGTTGCCGTCTGCGTCGCGCAGGTTGGAGCGCATCAGTACGCCGGGGATGCCGTCGTAGCTGAGACAGCGGTTGGCGTGATAATGTCCGCCGATGAACAGCCGTACATTGTAGGGGCGCACGGCGTCGGTCACCTCGTACCAGTTGTCCACATCGCCCTTGAGGATGGGATAGTGGGTGACGAGGATCACGGGCTGCGCCTTGCCGCGCTTGTCCATCTCGGCGCGGAGCCACGCTATGTCCTGCGGCACGACATGCCCGTAGGCCATGCGCATCAGCGGACCGGTGTTGAAACCGAGGAAGAGGATGCCATTGTGCTCAAACTCGATGCGCTCGCCGCCGAAGGTGGTGACGTAGGCCATGAGCCCCGAGTCGCTCCAGGTGGTCTCGTGGTTGCCGGGGATGACGTAATAGCGGGGCCTCAGGGAGTCGAGGCAGGCTTTGACCCGCATGATCGACTCGCGGTCGCCGTCGTCGGCCAGGTCGCCCGTCACCAGCACGAAGTCGATGCTGTCCGTAGCGTTAATCTGCCTTATCGATCGCATGAGCCACTGCTCCGGCAGCGGGTCGCCCGCCTTGAGATGGACGTCGGTGAGCTGCGCAAAGCGGAAAGGCTGTATCTCTGCAAGGCCGGTCATCGCAGGCAATAGCACAATCGCCGCCAATAACAGCCTTATCATCATTTTTCGGTCAAACATTTTTATCTTTGTGAAGGTCTGTCTGCAAAATTATAAAAAAAGGCTCGTTTTTCTGCCCGTTCTCCGCGCTTTTCCGCAACAATCGTGTACGAAGGCCATTCTTCTTAACACCAAAGGAAGAGAAACACAAAGGCGGGTTGGCAAACGGGAGAGTTGGGGAATGCCGTATTTTGTTAAAGAAAAGCCCCCGCACGCCGCAAAAGACACGAAGCACGTCGGAGAAATTACGAAGCACACCGGGGAAAATTACGAAGCACACCGCGAAAACACATGCGCGCTCCTGAAACGCACGAGGCTCATAGTTATCTCATCGCAA
>OMUV01000070.1 GCA_900314335.1 uncultured Prevotellaceae bacterium
ATGCTCTCGTACACTTCGCCTTCGTCTTCCAGTTCCTGAAGGTTTTCGATAACTTCCATCGGGGCGCCTGAGCGTGTAGCGTAATCGATGAGCTCGTCCTTGGTGGCGGGCCACGGCGCATCTTCCAGTTTTGAAGCTAATTCCAGTGTCCAGTACATAATCAAGTGTGCTTATATTCCTAAAACGGCGCAAAATTACAATGTTATTTGGAATATCAATAATTTTCCGGGGAAAAATCATGCATGTAAGGTTAAATAATCCAAAGACGGCGGAAATAGTCGTGTGAAGTAATAAATTCGCGGAGAAAAGGACTCAAAAACTACAAATTATGAGCGAATTCAGCGAAGTATTTACCCATTGTCCGCGATGCGGATCAGCGAATTTCAATATCAACGACGCGCACTCGAAGCGCTGCGGCGACTGCGGCTTTGTCTACTATCAGAACGCCAGCGCGGCCACGGCGGCCGTGATCCTGGGCGAAGGGGACGAGATACTGGTGAGCCGGCGCGCGCTCGAGCCGGCGCGGGGCACGCTCGACCTGCCGGGCGGCTTCGTGGACGCCGGCGAGAGCATCGACGAGGGCATGCGCCGCGAGATACGCGAGGAGACGGGCTGCGAGGTGGAGAGCATGAGGTGGCTCTTCTCGCTCTCCAACAGCTACCTCTATTCGGGGCTCGACGTGCCGACGGCCGACAGTTTCTTCCTCTGCCGCCTCAGGGCGGGCGGCCGCCCGAAGGCCGCCGACGACGCCGCGTCGCTCGAATGGCGGAGCCTCTCCGCGCTGCAGCCCTCCGAGTTCGGCCTCGCCTCCATCCGCAAGGCCGTCGTGCGGCTGCAGGACATGCTCGCCCGCGACGGTCACCTATGAGGCGATAACGCCGCGGCAAAGGGGCGATAATGAGCAAATGGTCAGATTTACCGAAAAGATTGGCTGATTCGTCAAAAAGTTTTTAAGGAAAAGGGCTGATATCTTAATAATATCCCTAACTTTGCAAACATGAACTAATCAAAGTAAATCTAACAGAAATGAAAAAGAAAACGCTCCTCTCTCTGTTGTTCGCCCTTCCGCTTGCGGCAGCAGCCCAAAACCTCCAGTTCCACTACGACTTAGGCCGCATGATGTACGACGACCTGAGCACCCGCCCGCGGGTGACAACGACCATCGACTGCTTCAAGGCCGACAAATGGGGCAGCACGTACTTCTTCTGCGATCTCAACTATATGAGCGACGGTCTGACGGACGCTTACTGGGAGGTGTCGCGCGAGATAAACTTTACGCGCAACAAGCGCTTTGCCGCGCACGTCGAATATAACGGCGGCGAGCTCACCGGCAAGGGCGGCGGCAGCTATTACGGCAACCGCTACCAGCACGCCGTCCTCTTGGGTCCGGCGTGGAACTGGGCCAGCGCCGACTACTCAAAGACTTTCTCCGTGCAGGCCATGTACAAATACTACTTCAAGAACAAGCACCGCGGGCTCCATCCCTACAACGGCTTCCAACTCACGGAGGTGTGGGGACTTACCTTCGCCTCCAAGCTGTGTACGTTCAGCGGATTCTGCGACCTGTGGTACGACCCGAATGTCAACGGCAAACTGATACTGCTCAGCGAACCGCAGTTCTGGTTCAACCTCAACACCATCAAGGGCCTGGACGGATTCAACCTGTCGCTGGGCTCCGAGGTGGAGATTTCCAACAATTTCGTATTCGACAACGAGGGCCACAACAACGCCTTCTACGTCATTCCGACCATCGCAGCCAAATGGACGTTCTAAGGCGGTAGCATAACGCCGCCACCGGACATAATGAAAAGGCTGCGCCCCACTTCTGACGGCGCAGCCTTTATTGTTTTCATTATTCAGCTCCCGGAAACTCTATTCGGGATAGTCGTTGTATTTTCCGGCCTTGAGCTTCTTAAGGCTCCAGCTGTCCCGCCATTTTATTTGCGGCCCTCCGTCGCGGTCGAAGCTTATCGGCAGCCAGAGATAGCGTCCGTCGGAGGGATGATTGGGACGCCATTCGTCGGCCATGAAGATTATGCCTTTGCCGTAAGGCAGAGCGTAGGTGCCCTGACCGAGGAAAGTTTTCTCCACGGGGCGTCGGTCGTTACCTTCGCAGCAAGGGTTGTAGAGATTTCCTTCCCATGGGCCCATGATAGAGCGTGCCCTGTAGAGCCGTGCGGCGTTGGGCGCCCAGCCGGTGCATCCGCTGGTAATCATCCAGTAGTATCCTCCGTGACGGAAGAGGACCGTCGCCTCGTTCTGCCCGCCCGGGGCGACGCGCACGTACCTGCCGGTGTGGGCGGTGTAGTCGTCGGTCAGTTCGGCTATCTGAATGGTGAGATTCTCCTCGCTGGCGTAGATGTGATAGGCTTTGCCGTCGCTGTCCACAAAGAGCTGCATGTCACGGGCCATCTGCCCGCCGTCCATGTCGCGGCGCATGTAGACGCCGGCCTCTACTCCCCTTCTCCACTCGGGTGTCCACCATTTCAGCTTCATGGTGTAGCGTAGAGAGTCGAGCATCTGCACATCCTCCTCCGTATATCCCGACGGCAGACGACCGGCATTGACACGCGAGGCTCTGAGGAAGCGAAACGGCCCTTCGGGACGGTCGGCCACGGCTACGCCTGCCATGGCGGCGCGGTAGCCCTTGTCGCGAAGCTCGAGGTGGAACCACATCACGAACTTCCCCGTCCCGGCGCAGTAGATGACTTTCGGGCGCTCGATGATGCAGCCCCGCGCAATGGGCGAAGCCGCATCGGTCGTATCGACACTGAGAGCCACGGAGAGGCGACGCCACTTCTTGAGGTTGCGCGAGCTGTAGCACGACACGCCTACGAGAGCGGCATTGGTGCGGGCGTCTTTGTCCTCGCCGTACCAGTAGTAACGGCCGCCGTAGGCCAGTATTCCGCCGCCGTGAGCGTTGATGTGCCTTCCGCTCTCGTCCGGCCACAGCTCGCCCGGGCGGACAATATCTCCGGCCGTCAGCCTGCCGCACCACAACACGGCCAGGATGAGAGGCAGAAGCAGGAGAGCGGCTCTTACAGCCCGTCCGAGATTATGAAAAACCGATACCGCAACGGCTTTCATCGCTCCGGCGACTTATTTATCGGGATCTATCACCTTCCACACCAATGCTGCAAGCGCGCCGCCGGCAAAAGGACCTACGATAAATATCCACAAGTTGCAGAGAGCCGTACCTCCCTGGAACAGGGCGGGACCTATGGAGCGTGCGGGATTGACGGAAGTGCCGGTATAACGGATGCAGACGAGGTGAACGAGCACCAGGGCCAGACCGATAGCCAGACCGGCGAAATTGTTCGTCGCGCCGTTGGTGCGGGCTGTAGCTCCGAGCACCACGAGCACAAACACCATGGTAAAGAAGAGCTCTGCGAGCAGTCCGCCGAGCCATGTCACCTGCGCGCCGTCCACTATCTGGAGGTCGTTGGCGCCCGTGCCGGTCAGACCGGCGCTCACGGTGATGAGGTAGAGCAGGGCTGCGCCGATGATGCCGCCGATGATCTGAAAGATGATGTACATCGCTGCGTCCTTGCCACTCATACGACCGCTCAGAAAGACACCGAGCGTGATGGCCGGGTTGATGTGGCAGCCCGAGATGCCGCCGATGGTGTACGCCATCGCTACGACCGAGAGACCGAAGGCCATGGCCGTGCCCACTACCGATGCGGGATCGGCCGGATTACAGGAAAGGGAAACGGCAGCGCCGCAGCCCATGAGTACGAGCACCATAGTGCCTACCATTTCTGCCAGATACTTTTTCATGATACAATGTTTTTAGATTAATAACTGAAAATAAGACAAGAATATTATACGGGCAAACATAATCATTATTTCGCTCATCACCAAATCAGGAGAAGCAAATCTTTTCACCTTCAACGCCGAGAGCGCGTAATATGCGGCAAAACGGATGAAAAGCAAAGCAAAATATTTTATCGTTACACCATAAATCAGTAGTTTTGCAAGCGGGTAAAAATACATCATAATGATACGCAAATTCGATTTTCTCGTCATAGGCTCCGGTGTGGCCGGCATGAGCTACGCCCTGAGGGTAGCCCGCAGCGGCAAGGGCAAGGTGGCCCTGGTGTGCAAGACCACGCTCGAGGAGGCCAACACGGCCAAGGCGCAGGGCGGCATCGCCTCAGTGACCAATCTTAAGGTAGACGACTTTGAGAAACACATCCGCGACACCATCATAGCGGGCGACTATATCAGCGACCGCGGAGCGGTGGAGAAAGTGGTGAAGGGAGCGCCCGACGGCATCCGCTTCCTGGTGGAGAACGGCGTCCACTTCGACAAGAAGGCCGACGGGAGCTATGACCTGCACCGCGAGGGCGGCCACTCCGAGTTTCGCATCCTCCACCACGCCGACGATACGGGTTTCGAGATACAGCGCGGGCTCATCGAAGCCGTCAAAAGGGAGCCCAACATCCGCGTGCTGGAGAATCACTTCGCCGTGGAGATCATCACACAGCACCATCTGGGCATAGAGGTGACGCGCCGCACTCCGGACATCGAGTGCTACGGCGCCTATGTGCTCGACCCCGACACCAAGAAGATCGACACCATCCTCTCGCGCGTCACGGTGCTGGCCACGGGCGGCTGCGGGGCTGTCTACGCCTCGACCACCAATCCCGAGATAGCCACAGGCGACGGCATAGCCATGGCCTACCGCGCCAAGGCAACGGTGAAGGACATGGAGTTCATCCAGTTTCACCCCACGGCGCTCTTCCACCCGGGCGAGACACATCCGGCCTACCTAATCACGGAGGCCATGCGCGGCTACGGAGGCGTCCTCAAGTTGCCCAACGGCGAGGAGTTTATGCAGAAATACGACAAGCGCCTCTCGCTGGCGCCGCGCGACATTGTGGCCCGCGCCATCGACCACGAGATGAAGATCCACGGCCTCGACCACGTCTGCCTCGATGTGACGCACAAGGACCCCGACGAGACACGCAAGCACTTCCCCAATATCTACAAGAAATGCCTCTCCATCGGCATCGACATCACCAAGGACTACATCCCCGTGGCTCCCTGCGCCCACTACCTCTGCGGCGGCATCAAGGTGGACTATAACGCCTGCTCCTCGATACGCCGTCTCTACGCCGTGGGCGAGTGTTCGTGCACGGGACTCCATGGAGGCAACCGTCTGGCCAGCAATTCGCTCATCGAAGCTGTGGTCTATGCCAAAGCAGCAGCCGAGCACAGCCTGCAGCACATCGACGAGTACACCTTCAACACGGCCGTGCCCGAATGGAACGACACCGGCACGATGACCAACGAGGAGAAAGTGCTCATCGCTCAGGACGTCAAGGAAGTGGGACAGACCATGTCCAACTATGTCGGCATCGTGCGCTCCAACCTGCGCCTACACCGCGCCTGGACAAGGCTCGACCTGCTCTACGAGGAGACTGAGGAACTGTTCAAGCGCGTCAAGGCCACACGAGACATCTGCGAACTGAGGAATATGATCAATGTGGGCTACCTCATCACGCGCATGGCCATCGAGCGCAAGGAGAGCCGCGGTCTCCACTACACCGTCGACTATCCCAAGCACGCCTACGATCAGAACTGATCGCGGTGGCGCTGCCCCGTCCCGACCCATATACAAGCCCCGTCCCGCTGCCTGATTGCGGGGCGGGGTTTTCTGGTCTCCACGGCTGTATGATATGCCGGGCAGACGGATAATCTTCACCGCCGAAAGGGCGATTTTTGACCTTTGCAACTAATTGAAATTCAACGCCCCGCGAGGGCCAAAATTACATTTGAGATAATTTAAAACGTCTCAAATGTAATTTTACTCATCTCAAATGTAGTTTTCGACTTTTGCGGAACTATTTTCTTGGAGAGTGGTGAATGGTGTCCGGAGAAGCGGACACGAAGGATGATTCTCCGGCAAATATACGCAGCGTGGGCTCCGGCTGACGGCCTGAGAGCACCGCGCGGACTGCGGGAGGCTCATCCGCCCGGCGCCACGGCATATGTGCAGCACTTTCTAATCCGCCGGTCGCTTGTTGCGCGCCGTGAGGAACAGTCCGCCCAGCATCCGCCTTTCGGTCCACACTGTGCCGGCCGGCATCCGCGGGGCCACCACTCCGCCGCCGAGCGGCGCTCTGCCCACCTCGCGCCACACCTCGTCCCAGAGGCCGGAGGCGATGAAGCGGCGATGAGTCTCCGCGCCGCCCTCCACGAGCAACTTCTGTATACCCCTCTCATAGAGCGCGGAGAGCAGCGGGGTCAGTATGTCGCCGCTGAAATCAGTCACCATCGTCTCGACGCCCTTGCGCTCATCGGCGTAGGGGCGCGGCGTGACGGCCAGCGTGGGCCCTCCGTCGCTGAAGAGGCGCAGAGTGGCGGGCAGCGAGGCGCGGTTGTCGATGACTATGCGCAGGGGCGAGGGCCCGGGCCAGAGGCGTGTGGTGAGCGAGGGATCATCGTTGAGCGCCGTGGCGCCGCCCACGAGGATGGCATCGCTCAGAGCGCGCAAGCGATGCGAGTTGAGCGACGTGAGCGGCGTGGAGATGACTGCGCGCTCGCCCCTCAGGCCTATGTATCCGTCGCTCGACTCGGCCCACTTGAGTGTGACATACGGGCGGTGCAGGCTCTGGCAGGTCATGAAGCGGCGGTTGAGCTCGCGGCATTCCTCCTCAAGCACCCCGACCGTCACATCGATGCCGGCGTCGCGGAGCTTCTGTATGCCACGGCCGCGGACGCGGGCGAAGGGGTCTATGCAGCCCGCCACCACGCGCTTCACCCCGAGGCGGCACAGCATGTCGGCACAGGGCGGCGTGCGGCCGTAGTGGGCGCACGGCTCGAGGCTCACATAGACGGTGCTGCGGCTGAGGAGCGACTTGTCACGCACGCTCCTGACGGCGTTGACCTCTGCGTGAGGCCCGCCGCAGTGGATGTGATAGCCCTCGCCGATGATGCGCCCGTCGCACACTATCACGGCGCCGACCATTGGGTTGGGCGACGCTCCGCAGAGCCCTCCGCGCGCCAGTTCCAGGCAGCGGCGCATATACTTTTCGTCTGTTAACCTGTCCATAATTCCCGATTAAATCCTAACTTTGTAGACTACAAAAAACTCTAATTCTGGTCCGATGTTCCAGCCCTATCTCCACGCCGTCCGCGCTCTATCCGCTCTCTATCCGGAGCGGGAAGCCCGCGCTGTGGCGCGGGGACTGATGGAGGACGGCTTTGGCGTGAGCCTCACGGACATTTACAGTGGCAAAGTTAGGGAATTTTCCGCATCTCAGCGAGCTGACTACGACAGAATGCTCGCGAGGCTGCTCGACGGCGAACCGCTGCAATATGTCACGGGCACGGCGCTGTTCGGGCCGCTGAGGCTCCATGTGGACCGCGGTGTGCTCATACCGCGGCCGGAAACGGAGGAGCTCGCAGCATGGGCCGCGGAGGAGGCCGCCGCGACGGCGCGCATCCTCGACGCCGGCACAGGAAGCGGCTGCATAGCCCTCTATATGAAGCGCGCGTGCCCCGGCGCCGATGTCTCGGCCTGCGACCTGAGCCCGGAAGCCCTCGCCATAGCCCGCGACAACGCCTTGCGCCTCGGTCTGACGGTCAGTTTCTTCCGCGCCGACATGCTGGGCGGAGAGATGCTTGAAGGCGCGCCGCTGGACATCATCATCAGCAATCCGCCCTACATCGCCGAGAGCGAGAAGGCCGGTATGGAGCGCAATGTGCTCCACTACGAACCGCCCGAAGCCCTCTTTGTGAGCGACAGCGACCCGCTGGTGTTCTACCGCGCCCTGGCCCGCATCGCCATGGCCCGCCTCGCCGCGGGCGGAAGGCTCTACGTCGAGGTCAACAGCCGCTTCGCCGCCGGGACGGCCGACACATTCCGCAGCGCAGGCCTCACCGGCATCACCATACGCCGCGACATGGAGGGCCGCGAGCGGATGATCAGAGCCCAAAAAGCAGACAACAAAACTCTATAACAATATGAAAGATCCAGATGCTATCCTGCCGGAGCGCGCATTGGAGAGGCTCGCCGCCCTCTGCGCCCGCGCGGAATATTGTGAGGACGACATACGCCGCAAGCTCAACGCCATGCTCATGCCGGACAATGACAGCGACCGCATAGTGGCCGCCCTGCGCCGCGACGGCTACATCGATGATGCACGCTACTGCCGCGCGTTTGCCAACGAGAAATGGGAACTCAACCACTGGGGCAAGACGCGCATCAGGACCGAACTGCGCTACCGCCACCTTATGGAGGACGACATCGACCACGCGCTCGCGGAGATCGACATGGAGGAATATCGCAAGGAGCTCGGCAAACTGCTGCGCGCCAAGGTACGCACCATCAAGGCCGAGTCGCTCCAGGAGCGCTATCAGAAGCTGCTGCGGTACGCCGCGAGCCGCGGTTTCGAGCCCGAGGTGACACGCGATGTGATAGAGGCCGACCCGGAACTCTGAGCGCAAGGATGGCTATGCTGCGTGCCCTCAGGGCGGGCCTGTCTGAGGCGGGCGGAGCGCTGAGAGGCCTCGCCGCGCTGCTTCTGCCCGCTCACTGCATCGTCTGCGGCCACCGCCTCAGTGAGCAGGAGCACTGTGTGTGCACCGCATGCAGCGTCGCCCTGCCCTACACCCGCTTTCGCGCGCGCCGCGACAATCCCGTGGAGCGCATTCTCATAGGCCGCTTCCCTCTGGGCCGCGCCGACAGCTACATATTCTATCGCCAGCACTCCGACGCCCACCGCATCATCTCCGCCATCAAGTATTACGGTCGCAGCGACGCAGCCGTCGAGATGGGACGCCGTATGGCGGCGGAACTGGAAGGGACCGCTTTTTTCCGTGACATAGACCTCATCATCCCCATTCCGCTCTCGACCCGCCGTGAGCGCCGTCGCGGCTACAATCAGAGCCTCATGCTGGCCCGCGGTGTGGGCGAGGTGACCGGCATAAAGGTCGACGGCAGTCTGCTCCGGCGCCGTGTGGACAATCCGACACAGACACGCCTCAATGTGAACGCCCGCATCGCCAATGTGGAGGGCATATTCTCCGCCCCGAAGCCCGCCGCCGTCAGCGGCCGCCATATCCTGATAATAGATGACGTGATAACGACCGGCGCCACCATCACCTCGGCCGCCGACTCGCTCACCGCCGCCGGCGCACGCCTGATAAGTGTGCTCACCCTCGCCGCCGCCACCAGCATCGACCGCTGGTAGATTAATAACAGAGTGCTCATGTTCCCCGTCATATCCGCCGCCACAAGCATCGACCGCCGGTAGAGGGGCGCAATAGGGATGAGACGCGCGCTGAGGTCTCTGCACCCCATTACAACGCTCTCCCGGAGCGCCACAATAGAGAATAGAATCCGCCATCTGCATTCCTGAGCCCACGCGGCGCACACAATCCCGACCGCGGCGCACACAATCTCACCTGCGCAATGCACAATCTTCCCCGCATCCCCTGCATTCTCCTCCATTCCCCACAAAAAGGGCGCGCAAAGGGGCATAATTGCTGCAAATTACGTATTTTTGCGCTTGTAAAATAATCTTCAATGGACAAGAAATTCAAACGCACACTGGTCACCGCCGCCCTGCCCTACGCAAACGGCGGAGTGCATATCGGCCATCTGGCCGGCGTCTACGTGCCTGCCGACATCTACGTCCGCTACCTGCGCCTCAAGAAGCGCGATGTGCTGTTCGTATGCGGCAGCGACGAGCACGGCGTGCCCATCACGCTCCGCGCCCGCAAGGAGGGCTGCACGCCCCAGGACGTCTGCGACCGCTATCACAAGCTCATCAAGGACTCGTTTGCCGAGTTCGGCATCAGCTTTGACATATACTCCCGCACCACCTCCAAGACCCACAGCGAGGTCGCCTCACAGTTTTTCCGCACGCTCTACGACAAGGGCGTGTTCATCGAGAAGGAGTCGGAGCAATACTACGACGAGGAGGCGCACACCTTCCTGGCCGACCGTTACATCACGGGCGAATGCCCCCACTGCCACTACCCCAAAGCCTACGGCGATCAGTGTGAGCACTGCGGCTCGACCCTGTCCCCGCAGGAACTGATCAATCCCAAGAGCGCCGTGAGCGGCTCCAAGCCCGTGCTCCGCAAGACAAAGCACTGGTATCTGCCGCTCGACAAATATCAGGACTGGCTCGAGAAATGGATACTCGAGGAGCACAAGGAATGGCGCCCCAATGTCTACGGGCAGTGTAAGAGCTGGCTCGACATGGGCCTGAAGCCGCGCGCCGTGAGCCGCGATCTGGACTGGGGCATCCCCGTACCCGTGGAGGGCGCAGAGGGCAAAGTGCTCTATGTATGGTTCGACGCGCCCATCGGGTACATATCCAATACGAAGGAACTGCTGCCCGACAGCTGGGAGAAATGGTGGAAGGATCCCTCCACAAGGCTCATCCACTTCATCGGCAAGGACAACATCGTGTTCCATTGCATCGTGTTCCCCGTGATGCTCAAGGCCGAGGGAAGCTTCATCCTGCCCGACAATGTTCCGGCCAACGAGTTTCTCAACCTCGAGGACGACAAGATCTCCACGTCGCGCAACTGGGCCGTATGGCTCGACGAATACCTGCGCGACTTCCCCGGCAAGCAGGACGTGCTGCGCTATGTGCTCACGGCCAACGCTCCCGAGACCAAGGACAACAATTTTACATGGAAGGATTTTCAGGCCCGCAATAACAATGAGCTCGTGGCCGTCTACGGCAACTTTATCAACCGCGCCATGGTGCTCACCTGGAAATACTACGACGGCAAAGCGCCCGCGCAGGGTGAGCTGACCGACTACGACCGGCAGACCATCGCCGAGTTCACCTCCGTCAAGGCCGATGTGGAGAACTATCTGGAGAACTTCCGGTTCCGCGACGCGCAGAAGGAGGCCATGAATCTGGCCCGCATAGGCAACAAATACCTCGCCGACAGCGAGCCGTGGAAGCTGCAGAAGACCGACCCCGAGCGCGTGAAGACCATCCTCAACATCTCCCTCCAGCTCGCCGCCAACCTGGCCATCGCCTTCGAGCCGTTCCTCCCGTTCAGCAGCCGCAAACTGCGTGCAATGCTCAACATGGACACCTTCGACTGGAACGACCTCGGTTCGACATCGCTCATCTCAGAAGGCCATCAGCTCGCAAAGCCCGAACTGCTCTTCGAAAAGATAGACGACGCTACGGTGCAGGCTCAGGTGGACAAGCTGCAGGCTACAAAGCGCGCCAACGAGCTGCAGGAGGCCAAGCCCGAAGCATACAAGGCCGTGACGCCCTTCTCCGACTTTGAGAAGCTCGACCTGCGCGTCGGCACGGTGGAGCACTGCGAGAAGATCAAGGGCAGCGACAAGCTCCTCAAGTTCGATATCAACGACGGCACGGGCGAGAACCGCGTCATCGTGAGCGGCATCGCCAAGATGTACAAGCCCGAGGAGCTGCAGGGCAAGCAGATATGCTTCATCGCCAACCTCCCGCCGCGCAAACTGATGGGCGTGGAGAGCCGCGGCATGATCCTCAGCGCCGCCAACCCCGACGGATCGCTGAGCGTCATCACGCCCGACCGCAAGTCGTCCAACGGCGCCGC
>OMUV01000138.1 GCA_900314335.1 uncultured Prevotellaceae bacterium
GTGGCGCGCGGAAGGGCTATTTTTAGGCCTTTGTAAATCCCTGAAAATAAGTGTCTCCGGAAGGGCAAAATTACATTTGAGACGAGAGAAACTACATTTGAGGTAGTTTTCCTCATGTCCTATGTGAGCATCTCAGCATGCGGGACGGTTTTTGAAGTGTGGGGAATGACTGCTTCCGATAAGCGGAGCAGCGCCAGTTGTTTCGCATGGCGAAGATATAATTGCGGTGCCGATGATCGACAACTTATAAAAGCGTCCACCGCATTTTGTTGTGCGCCCATAAAAAGGGCGGGAGAAGTTCACGATATACTTTTGGGCCGCGATAGCTGGGAGGGCCGTTGCCCTCAACGGCCGCCAGCCGCCGCATAAAGTATAGGAAGGAAAATGCGCATTCGCGCCACTACAGCTTTCGCGAGTCACTTGCATCGCATATTACTTCGCGCTCTGCCCTTTCGGGCATGCGGGCCGCGCTGCAGCGGCCCTCCCAGCTATCGCCCGCGCAATGCTTTATGCACTCTTTATTACGCACTCTCTTATACGGCGTGAGGGCCGCATTCCAGCGGCCCTCACGGCTATCGCGGCGCGAATCATTTCCTTCGCACCATTTATCATTATTCTCTACCTTATCAGGCTGCGCTACACATTGCTGGCGGCGGCTTCGATAAGCTTCACGGCGCCGTCGATGCCGAGGCGCGAGGTGTTGACCACGAGGTCGTAGTAGTCCATGTCCTTCCAGCGGTGGCCGGTGTACTGCCAGGCGTGGTTGGCGCGGCCACGGTTGACCGTCTCTATCTTGCGCGCGGCGGCCTGCGGGGTGAGCCCGTCCTTGGCGACCACCTGGCGGACGGCGAAGTCGCGGTCGCTCTCCACGAACACACGCAGCACATGCTTGTCATTGCGCAGGATGTCGCCGGCGAGGCGGCCCATGATGACGCAGGGCGAGGCCTTGGCCAGTTCGCGTATCGTGCGGCTCTGGCTGACGAAGATGGCGTCGTCGTGACTCGGGTTCATCGAGGGCGGAATGCTCTTGTCGGTGAAGATGAGCTCCCAGAGGCGTGCGTTGGAGATGTTCTGCTCGTTCTCGGCCACGAAGTCGGTCGTGTAGCCCAGTTCGCGGGCGGTGCGGTCGATGATGTCCTTGTCGTAGAAGGCTATGCCGAGCTGCTCGGCTATCTTGCGGCCCACGATGCGGCCGCCGCTGCCATATTCGCGGGCGATGGTGATGACGCGGGGCGAGGTGGGCGGTATCTCCTCCTCTTCTCTCTCTTCCTCGACCTCCTCGATGCGCTCGGCGCGCGGGATGAAGATAATGTCGAGCCAGGCGATGTGGGGCGAGAAGACACGCACCATAAATCCGACGTAGAACATGGAGAACAGTGTGCCGACGCCCACCATCTTCCAGTCCCAATGGCCGAAGAAGCAGAACATGAACACCACTGCCACGCAAACAAGGCCCGTATCGGAGCACATCTTGACGCGGCCGAAGTCCTTCTTTACAAACTTGGAGATGGCCAACGGGAAGCCTTCGCCGGCGAGCATGAGCGAGTCGCAGCGCACCTCGCAGGCTATGCCGAAGGCGAGGATGGCGCCGCCTGCCATCAGTTCGAGAAACCGGAGCGGATAGCCCATGAAGAGCGGCAGGTCGAAGGGCACCTGAAGGAACCCGGTGATCCACATCGTAAGGTCGGTATAGAAGCCGAAGAGGAACGACACGAGGATCTGTGTGAGCTACCGGCGCTCAAAGTCGCGACGGAGAAGCAGTATCTGCGCGAGGATGAAAAAGACATGCATGCAGATGGTGAACTGCCCCATCGTCATCGGCGAGCCCGGCACAAGCGAGAGCACGTAGGGCGGCGCCGAGATGGGCGACGAACCGAGATTGGCCCTTATCGAAAGCGATGTGCCAAAGGCAATAATAAAAAGAATGAATATAAAACTGACGTAACGCCGAAGCCACTCCGCGCGGCTTCTTCCGGAAATCCCGTTCACTGAGACAGATGTTTTAAAGTCGGCTGCAAAATTAGACATTTTAATTCTCTACACGATGAAAAGCTGCCAAAACAGCAGCAAAAGCTTTATAAAGGCTATTTTGTGTAAACTGCGAGACACAACAAAGCGCATGCCCTCTCCCGCCCTGCGCCGCGCTTTCGCGCTCCGCCGCCCGGCCTTCTGTAAGCCGCTGTTTGGCCGGACGGGAAATAATATGTATTATTGCAGGAGCAACATAAGTATGACACCTATCCCCATGATCCGCAACACAACCCTCACCGCGGCCACGATGGCCTCGGTAGCCTCGCTGGCGATGCCCCGGGCCGCCGCGCAGACCCCCGTCACGGGCGGCGGGACGCAGCGCCCCAACATCCTCTACATCATGTGCGACGACCACGCCATGCAGTGTATCAGCGCCTACGGCAGCGCCGTCTCCAAGCTCGCTCCCACGCCCAACATCGACCGCCTCGCCGCGCGCGGCATGCTCTTCGACAACTGCTTCGTGGAGAACTCGCTCTCGGCTCCCGCCCGCGCCTGTCTCATGACGGGGCTCTACTCCCACCAGAACGGGCAGCGGCAGCTCTGCGAGGGCATCGACACGACGAAGACCTTCTTCACCGAACTCCTGCAGGGCGCGGGCTACGAGACGGCGGTAGTGGGCAAGTGGCACCTCATGTGCGAGCCTAAGGGATTCGATTACTACGACGTGCTCGACGATCAGGGGAAATACTACAATCCGACATTCTGCCACAAGGGCGCCTGGGGGAAGTACGAGCGCGAGGAAGGCTACGCCACGGACCTCATCACGGACCACGCGCTCGAGTTTCTCGAAAAGCGCGACAAGAGCAAACCGTTCTGCCTGCTGGTGCACCACAAAGCGCCTCACCGGAGCTGGTTTCCCGCTCCCAGATACGTGGGCCGCTATGACGGGACAGTGTTCCCGCTGCCGGAGACATTCCGGGATGACTACGCCACGCGCGGTTCGGCGGCCCGCACGCAGAAGATGGAGATAGGCCGCGACATGCAGCTCATCCTCGACCTCAAGGTGCCGGAGCTCCTGGACACCGCCAGCGTGGAGAGCATGGACTCCTACTCGGGGCTGATGGGCGAACTGGGGCGCATGACGCCGGCGCAGAGGGAGAACTGGGACAAATATTATATGCCGCGCAACCGCCGCTTCCTCGACGCTCACCTCACGGGGCGGGCGCTGGAGGAGTGGAAGTACCAGAACTATATGCGCGACTACATGGCCGTCATCGCCTCGGTGGACGAGAGTGTGGGCCGCCTTTTAGACTATCTGGAGCAGCAGGGCCTGGACAGCAACACGGTGATCGTCTACACCTCCGACCAGGGCTTTTACATGGGCGAGCACGGCTGGTTTGACAAGCGCTTCATGTATGAGGAATCGCTCCACACGCCGCTCATCATCTCGTGGCCGGGGCACATAAAGGCCGCAAGCCGCTGCTCCGAGATGGTGCAGAACATCGACTTCGCCCCCACATTCCTCACGCTCGCCGGCATACGGCAGCCCGCGGAGATGACCGGCCTGCCGCTGCAACCGCTCTTCGCCGACGGAGAGGCGAAGCACTGGCGGCAGAGCATCTACTACCACTACTACGACTACCCCACCTGGCACAACGTCCGCAAGCACGACGGCGTGCGCACAGAGCGCTACAAGCTCATCCACTTCTATGGCAAGGGCGGCGAGGGCGCCGTGGCGGAGAACAAGTACCAGCACACGCCCGGGACGAAGGAATACAACACGCTCCAGTACCTCAGGAGCATCCATTACTTCGACTCCGTGCCCGACCCTGACATCGACTACTACGAGCTCTACGACCTGAAGACCGATCCCCACGAGCTGCACAACATCTACGGAGTCAAGGGGACGGAGCGCGAGACGGCGCGCCTCATGAAGCTCCTCAGGCAATATCGCAAGGACCTGAAGGTGGACGAATAGGATTCGGAGGGCAGCAGAACCCCCTTCTGCTTTCGCCTCCGGGGAATTGATGGCCGTAAAATGCCCCGCGGCGGGAAGGATATGCATCGCCGAAGGACGCATATATATTGCGACGGCAAGCATTCACATCGCGGCGGTAAGTTTTCACATCTCGGCGGTAAGTTTTCACATCTCGGCGGCACGCATATATATTTGCGGCAGCAAACTTTTCCCACATAAGAAAAGGCTTTCCGCACGTAGGAAAATCCCCGTGGGACGAGCGAAAATTCCACTCGCAGATAAAAAAATTTATCTCGTAGTAGACGATCCGTCCACTCGCAGAAGAAAATATTTATCTCGCAGTAGAATTCAGCCCTCTCTGAGGCGCCGGTTCCCTTATACTTGCGAAGCCTCAGAATCACCCTCTCCGGAGCCGCAGCAAAGCATCTCATCCGGCTCAGCATCCGTCTCCTGAGCGCCACATCCGGCCGCGCCGCCGGGAGATGGGGCGCCGCAGTCCTCCGACGCATGCCCGCAGGGGCGGCAAACAGGCTTATATTCGCTTTTAGCGGGATAATGTGAGCACGGAAACTCATTTTTTCGTAAATTAGCTCCCGAAACTGAAAGTAATACCTCAGCCGCATCATTATGACCAAGGACAACCATCGCAAATACGGTACCCGCGACATCCTGACGCGGGCGCTGCTCATCGTCGCCTGCGTCGTGGTGGTGACGCTGCTGTTGCCGCGCGAGAAACGCTTCGGCTACGATTTCAAGGCCGGCAAGCCCTGGACTCACGCCCAGATAATAGCCGACTACGACTTCCCCATCTACAAGAGCGACGAGGCGCTTCAGGCCGAGCGGGACAGCGTGGAGAAACTCTTTCAGCCCTACTTCAGCGAGGACAAGAGCGTGCGCACCACACAGGTGCTGCGCCTCAGACACGACCTCATGGAGGGGTCGCTCAAGGGCATGCCGCGCGACATGGCCCGCCAGATAATGGCGCGGATAGACACCGTCTACAGCATGGGCATCGTCAAGGCCGAGGATATGCGCGCCATGACCGACAGCGGCGTGTCGAGGATAAGGGTCATCAGCGGCCGCGAGGCCAAGACACGCAAGACCGACGAGATCTTCTCCACGCGCTCCGCCTACGGCTATGTGCTGAGCGCCGACAGCTCTGCCGCCCACCGTGAACAGCTCACGCAATATAATCTGAACAACTATATCGAGGCCAATCTCAACTTCGACCGCTCGCGCTCCGCTGCCGCGCGCCGCGACCTGATGGACGCCATCACGCCGACCTACGGCCTGGTGCAGAGAGGGCAGAAGATCATCGGCCAAGGCGAGATCATCACACCGCAGACCTACGACATTCTCAAATCGCTCGAGAAGGAGTCGGAGGTGCGCAACCTGCCCTCGCGCGGCATGCGCCTGATGATAGGCGGACAGCTGCTGCTGGTGCTCGTGACGTTCTCGTGCTTCTTCGTCTACATCAAGATGTACCGGCCCGAGTACTTCTGCTCGCTGCGCACGTTCATCTTCCTGCTGGTGCAGGTGACCATCTTCCCCATCGCCACATCGCTGCTTCCCGCCACGCCGCGGGCGCTGATCTTCGTGCTGCCGTTCTCCATGACGGGCATCTTCATGCGCATCTTCACGGACACGAGCACCGCGTTCGTGGCTATCGGCAGTTCGGTGCTGCTCGGTTCGCTGGCCATAGCCGACCCGCAGCAGTTCCTGCTGGTCAACTTCGCGGCGAGCACGGCGGCCATCTTCACGCTCCACGACCTGCAGCAGCGTTCGCAGCTCTTCCCCACGGCGCTGATAGCCACGCTCACGGCGCTCTTCACGGCGATGGCCTACGACCTGGCTCAGGGCATGACGCTGACGGACCTCAATCCGCAGCTGTACATCTACATCACCATAAGCGGCGTCCTGCTGCTGTTCTCCTACCCGCTGCTCTACATCGTGGAGAAGGCCTTCGGCTTTGTCTCCTCTGTGACCCTCATCGAGCTCTCCAACATCAACACACCACTGCTCAGGCGCATGTCTCGCGAGGCTGCGGGCACGTTCAATCACTCCATGCAGGTGGCCAACCTCGCCGCCGACGCGGCCGCCAAGATAGGCGCCAAGGTGCTGCTGGTGAGAACGGGCGCCTTCTACCACGACATCGGCAAGATGCTCAACCCCGCATTCTTTACGGAGAACCAGAGCGGCGTCAACCCTCACAACCAGCTCTCGCCGGAGGCCAGCGCGCGCATCATCATCTCGCATGTCACCGAGGGAATGAAGCTGGCCGACAAATATCACCTGCCCAAGGCCGTCAAGGACTTCATCCCCACGCACCACGGCAAGAGCAAGGCCAAGTATTTCTACATCACGTGGCTCAACTCTCATCCCGGCGAGACGCCGCCTGAGGACGTGTTCACCTATCCAGGCCCCAATCCCTACACCAGGGAGCAGGCCATCCTGATGATGGCCGACAGCGTGGAGGCAAGCTCGCGCTCGCTCAAGGAGTACACCGAAGCCTCCATCACGGAGCTTGTCAACCGCATCATCGACACTCAGGTCAAGGAGGGCTACTTCCTCAACTGCCCCATCACGTTCAGGGATATCTCGGACATCAAGCACGTGTTTATCGACTGCCTCAAGACCATCTACCACTCCCGCATACAGTACCCCGAGTTCAACAACGCCAGCGACAAGACCCATCCTACGCGTCAGCGCAACCTGGGCGGCCTCTTCGGCAAGTATCGTCTGTAGCGCGGGCCGCGGGACGATGGACAATGTAACATAGCAATTAATCATCATGGAAAGGACTATTACCATTCTCTGCAAGAACAACGGCGAGAGCATCGATATTCCCCTGGGCTCCACCCTGACGGAAGCCTACGAGGCTCTCGGCCTCGATATGCCGCACGGCGCCGCCTGCGCAGAGGTCAACAACACGGTGGAGAACATGAACTATGTGCTCTTCTCCAACTCAGACATAAAATTTCTCGACATCACCACGCCCTCGGGCATGCGGACCTACACGCGCTCGCTCTTCTTTGTGCTGAGCAAGGCCGTGGCCGACAGCTTCCCCAATGTGCAGGTGAGGATCGACACGCCCGTGAGCAACGGCTACTATTGCCGCCTGCTGCAGGAGGGAGACATTACCGACGACGAGGTCAAGGCGCTCGAGAAGAGGATGCGCGGGATCATCGAGGCCGATATCCCGTTCCGCCGCATCAAGGCTCACACCGATGATGTGGTAAAGCGCTTCAGGGCGCAGGGCCACGAGAGCAAGGCCAAGCTCATTGAGAACGGCGGCTCGCTCTACTCATATTATTATATGCTGGAGGACACGATGGACTACTTCTACGGCGCGCTGCTGCCCTCCACCGGATGCATCTGGCTCTTCGGCATAGAGAAATATCACGACGGCGTGCTGCTGCGCCTGCCCGACCCCACGGCGCCCGACAAGCTCTGCCCGCTCATCAAGCAGGAGAAGATGTTCGGTGTCTTTCAGGAGAATCACGAGATACAGCGCATCATCGGCCTCAACACCATCGGCGACATGAATATGCTCATATCCCAGGGCCATGTCAACGAGATGATCAATGTCTCCGAGGCCCTGCAGGAGAAAAAGATAGCCCACATCGCCGACGAGATAGCCAGCAGGAAGGACGTCCGGGTGGTGCTCATCTCCGGGCCCTCGTCGAGCGGCAAGACGACCTTCAGCAAGCGCCTCTCCGTGCAGCTCCTCGCCAGCGGCCTCAAGCCCTACCCCATCTCGATGGACAATTACTTTGTGGACCGCGACAAGACACCGCGCACGCCCTCGGGCGACTACGACTTCGAGAGCCTGCACGCGCTCAACACCGAACTGCTCGCCTCGCAGCTCAACACGCTCATCGCCGGCGGCGAGGTGGAGCTGCCCAAGTACAACTTCCAGACGGGCAAGAGCGAGAAGAGCGGTGTCCGCCTCAGGACCGACGGCAACACCATCATCGTGATGGAGGGCATACACGGGCTCAATCCCGAACTGACCGCTCAGGTGCCCGAGAAAAACAAGTTCCGCATCTACGTCTCGGCTCTCACCTCCATTCTGCTCGACGACCACAACTATATCCCCACGACCGACAACCGTCTCCTGAGGCGCATCGTGCGCGACTACAAGTATCGCGGCTATTCGGCCCGCGACACGATAGCCCGCTGGCCGAGCGTGAGGGCCGGCGAGAAGAAATGGATCTTCCCCTACCAGGAGAATGCGGACGTGATGTTCAACAGCGCGCTCATCTTCGAGCTCGCGGTGCTCAAACCCCGCGTCATGCCGCTGCTGCGCGACGTAGACGAGCGCTATGAGGAGCACAGCGAGGCCTACCGCCTTATGAAGTTCCTCTCCTACATCAAATCCATTCCCTCCGAAGGTCTTCCTCCCACCTCATTGCTGAGAGAATTTGTGGGCGGCAGCACCTTCCACTATTAATCATCCTCTCTTATACATGCGAGTACTTCTGGTAAATACCTCAGAACATACCGGCGGGGCTGCCATTGCGGCCTCGCGACTCAGAGATGCCCTCGGCAATAACGGTGTCAAGGCCACGATGCTCGTCGGTCACAAGGACTCCGAGCTCATCACCGTCGCCGAGCCCCATCAGGAGCGTCTGCTCAGGCTCAACTTCCTGCGCGAGCGCCTCACGATACTGCGGGCCAACCGCCTCCACCGCTACCGCCTCTTCGAGACCGACGCCGCGCGCTACGGCCTCGACATCACGGGGCTCAAGGAGTTTCAGGAGGCCGACATCATCCACCTCCACTGGATCAATCAGGGCTTCCTCTCCCTCTCAGGCATCCGCAGGATCATCGCCTCGGGCAAGCCCGTCGTCTGGACCATGCACGACATGTGGCCCTTCACCGGAATATGCCACTACGCGGGCGAGTGCGACCGCTACAAGGACAGCTGCGGCCGCTGCCCGCTGCTCTGGGGCGGCGGAAGCGCCCGCGACCTCTCCCACCGTGTCTTCCTGCGCAAGAAGCACCTCTACGAGGGCGCGCCGCGCATCACCTTCGTGTCCTGCTCCGACTGGCTCGCCGCCACGGCCCGCGAGAGCCGTCTTTTAGAGGGCAAGCAGATATACAGCATCCCCAATCCCATCGACACCAGGCTCTACGCCCCCGCCACCACGGCGCTGGCGCGTACTAGGCTCGCCCTGCCGCTGGGCAAGACACTCCTGCTCTTCGCCGCCTTCCGCGTCACCAATAAGATCAAGGGCATCGACTACCTCGTCGAGGCTCTCACACGCCTCACCAAGGAGCATCCCGACATCGCCTCCAACATGGCCCTCGTGGCCGTGGGCAAGGACAGCGACGCCCTGCGCTCCCTCCTGCCCGTCAAGGTCTACCCCATGGGCTATGTCAGCAACGAGCGCCGCATGATAGACATCTACAACGCCTGCAACCTCTTTCTCACGCCCACCCTGCAGGACAACCTGCCCAACACGGTCATGGAGGCCATGGCCTGCGGTGTGCCCTGCGTGGCATTTCGTGTCGGCGGTCTGCCGCAGATGATAGACCACCTCGACAACGGCTACCTCGCCGCCGAGCGCGATGCGGCCGACTTTGCAGAGGGCATCATGTGGTCCCTGCGCCCGGACAACTACGAGCGCCTGCGCACAGCGGCCCGCCAGAAGGTGACATCCACATTCTCCGACGCGGTCATCGCACGCCGCTTCTCCGACCTTTACCTTAGCCTGATCGGAGGAAGAGAGTCATGAGCACCGCCAATCCCAAAATCACCGTAGCCACGGTCACCTATAATGCGGTAGATGTCATCGAGCGCACCCTTGAGAGCGTGGAGGAGCAGGACTATCCCCATGTGGAGCACATCATCGTCGACGGCAACTCGCACGACGGCACCATCGAGGCCGTGATGCACTATCAGGAGCGCGGTAGCCGCGAGGGACATCCCCACGAGATAGCCGCCATCAGCGAGCCGGACAGGGGCATCTACGACGCGATGAACAAGGCGCTCAAGGCGGCCACGGGCGATTTTATCGTCTTCCTCAATGCGGGCGACAAATTTCCCTCGCCCACCACGCTCAGTTCGGTGGCCGCCCTTATCGACGACGACACGGCGGTCATCTACGGCGACACGGACATCGTGGACAACGACGGGCGCTTCATCCGCCACCGCCGCCTTGCTCCGCCGCCCGACCTGACGTCGCGCAGTTTCCTCAAGGGCATGCTCGTGTGCCATCAGGCCTTCTTCGCGCGCCTCAGGATAGCGCGCCGCATCCCCTACAACCTCCGCTACCGCTTCTCGGCGGACTACGACTGGTGCATCCGTGTGATGCGCACCGCCGAGAGGGCCGGCATGAAACTGCGCTACGCCGGCATCGTCACGGCGCTCTATCTGGACGGCGGCATGACGGTGCGCAATCACCGCCGCTCGCTCATGGAGCGCTTCATGGTCATGACGCGCCTCTACGGCCTGCACAACGCCATCGCAATGCACCTCTGGTTCATCGTCCGGGCCTTTATCAGGAAATAACTGAGGCTGATTCCTCCCGCCCGCCACGACTTGGAGGACGAGGAGAATACCTTATTATATATAAGGAATAGGCGGAAAGAAAACGCAATACCATCCGGCCGGAGAAATGTCTTTTATGGCAATTCTCCGGCCGCGTCTTTGGCAGAAGATCTTCTTTTATAAGTCCTCGCTATCCGGCTTCGCTAATGTATCTTCGGCATTCGAAAATCGCGCACTTTTTCCGCTTATCGAAAAAGGCATTCCCACACAATCCAAAAACCGTCCCGCATGCTGTGTTACTCACATAGGACCTGAGGAAAACTACATTTGAGGTAGTTGAAAACGTCTCAAATGTAGTTTTGGCCTTCCGGGAGCGTTGAAAATCATATAGTTGCAAAGGGCCAAAAATCGCCCTTTCCGGGGTCGCAGAAATGTGCATTCTATACCATTTGCCATATTGCGGGGCGGGCTGATAAGAGCGAATATTAATAATGTGAGCGGCGATAACTGGGAGGGCCGCTGCCCTCAGCGGCCAAGAGCGAGTCGGTAAATCTTACGT
>OMUV01000140.1 GCA_900314335.1 uncultured Prevotellaceae bacterium
GACCTGGAACCGCTTCGGCGGCCTCTGCAAGTGTGCGAAAATCAGCCTCTGCGAGCGGGGAAAATTCTACTGCGAGATAAATTATTTTATCTACGAGTAGAATGATCGTCTACTACGAGATAAATTTTTTTATCTGCGAGTAGAATTTCTTCTTGTCCGACGAGGATTTTATCTTGTACCACGAGAGTTCATTTTTGTCCCGTGAGAATTCCCTTTCGTCCGCATGAGAATTCTTTCCGTTCCCGGGAAGTTTACCGCATAGTAATAAGCAGGAATACAGTAAAGGCGCAAATGCAGACTGCTCCGCATTTGCGCCTTATATATTGCGTCATGCCGCCGTGGCGGCGGGAGATTTTACAGGATGCCCTGCGCCATCATGGCCTTTGCAACCTTCATAAATCCGGCTACGTTGGCTCCCTTGACATAGTTTACATAGCCGTCCTTCTCTGTGCCGTACTGGACGCAGGCGGCGTGGATGTTCTTCATGATGCTGTGCAGCTTCTGATCCACTTCCTCGCGCGTCCAGCTGAGGCGCTCCGAGTTCTGGCTCATCTCGAGGCCGGATACGGACACGCCGCCGGCGTTGGAAGCCTTGCCCGGGGAGTAGAGGATCCTGGCGTCCTGGAACACCTTGATGGCCTCCGGGGTGCTCGGCATGTTGGCGCCTTCGCCCACGGCGATCACGCCATTGGCTACCAGCTTCCTTGCATCGTCGCCGTCGATCTCGTTCTGTGTGGCCGACGGGAGCGCGATGTCGCACTTCTCGCCCCAGGGACGACCGCCCTCGACATATTTGACATTGTATTTCTCAGCGTACTCGCGGATGCGGCCGCGCTCGATGTTCTTCAGCTCCATCACATAGTTCCACTTCTCCCTGTCGATGCCGTCGGGATCGTAGATGTAGCCGTTGGAGTCGGAGAGCGTCACCACTTTGGCGCCCAGGTCGATGAGCTTGTCGACTGTGTACTGGGCCACGTTGCCCGAACCGCTCACGCACACGGTCTTGCCCTTGATGTCGATGCCCTTGGTGGCAAGCATCTCCTGCAGGAAGTAGACATTGCCGTAGCCCGTGGCTTCGGGGCGGATGAGCGAACCGCCGAACTCGAGGCCCTTGCCCGTGAAGGTGCCGCTGTACTCATGTGTGAGCTTCTTGTACATACCGAACAGGTAGCCCACCTCGCGGCCGCCCACGCCGATGTCGCCCGCAGGCACGTCCACGTCGGGACCGATGTTCCTCCACAGCTCAGTCATGAAGGCCTGGCAGAAACGCATCACCTCGGCATTGCTCTTGCCGCGGGGGCTGAAGTCGCTGCCGCCCTTGGCGCCGCCCATGGGGAGCGTGGTCAGCGAGTTCTTGAACGTCTGCTCGAAGGCGAGAAACTTGAGGATGCCCAGATTGACCGACGAGTGGAAGCGCAGGCCGCCCTTGTACGGGCCGATGGCGTTGTTGTGCTGTATGCGGTAGCCCATGTTCGTGTGCACCTGACCCCTGTCGTCGGTCCATGTCACGCGAAACTCGTACACCCTGTCGGGGATGCACAGGCGCTCGATCAGATTGCTCTTCTCAAACTCGGGGTGCTGGTTGTAGGTCTCCTCGATGGTCGGGAGCACCTGCGATACGGCCTGAATGTACTCGGGCTCGTTAGGGAAACGCCTTTTGAGCGATTCGATTACTTCGATTGCTTTCATTTGCTTTTAGATTACTCTGAGAATAATAATTCTTTCTGAGTGCAAATATATGAAAAAAGAAAGACAAAACGGATTGTTGCGGTAAAAATGTTGGTTAATCGCATTCTTATAAGCAATTTTTTCGCCTCAGGGGGCTATGTCCGTTCTTTTAAGCTCTGTGCCCTAAGCAATATAAAAAGGCCTGCCCCCGTCGTGGGGAGCAGGCCTTATATCTTAGCGGGCGGTGGCCCGGAGGTGGCGTTGGGTTACCAGATGTTCTCGCGCTTCTCGCCGTTGTAGATGGAGCGCGGCACAAGCTCGAAGTAGTCGCAGAACAGCTGGCCGTAAGGATTGGTGAGCACGTTCTTGAAGCGTACGTAGTAGGTCTTGTCGGCTCTCATTGTGCCGCGGTAGATGATGTAGCGCATGGAGAGCATGTTCGAGCCGTTACCGTCGCGGAAGGAGGTGCTCACGCCGCTGGCGCTCAGTAGACCGTACTGCTTCGGGCCCTTCATGTAGCCGTGGTTGCGCATAGCCTTGTCGTTCTCCAGGTTGGACTGCTCATCGTTGGGGTCATCCTTCTTCCAGCCGATGCTCGGCGAACTGTAAGCGGCGCGCATGTCGAGAGGCACACCGATGGCTGGCAGATTGTCCGGGTCGGTGCCGAAGTAGATCTGCGTCATGCCTCGCCATGATGCGTTGGAGAGGCCCCATCTGAACTCGTATGTGCCGTCCACGGGCACACGCGGCAGCTCGAAGGTCACATCATACTGGCCCAGGATAAGGATCTCGTTGCAGTTGATGTCCACCCAGCCGTTGGGCTGTACCTCGTTGAAGTCGATCTGCCACGACTCGTCGGTAATGTGGTATACCTTGGAGAGGTAGCCGTTGGGCATGTTCTGGAAGTCGAGGGCGCGGTGAGGATTGCCGAAGCCGTTGGCGCCGCTCTCGGTCATATAGTCCGTGAGATCGAAGCGCAGACGATCGTTGAGCACATAGTCGCGCACGTGGGTATCGTAGACGATGATATGGTCGATGGGGTAGTAGAAGCCGTTGAGGGCATTGTTGGGATTGTTGCCGTTGTTGGAGGTCACGAGCGCGCCCTTGTCGTAGACAGTCAGTTCGTCGTATGTATCGTCGTCGTATGAAGACCAGCGGTTCAGGCGCTTGCCGTCCGTGCTCTCACCCTCGGTGATGCGGAACAGGCGCTTCTGCTTGCCCATGCTCTCATAGTTGCGCGTCACATTGACGGCCAGTTTGTTGGTGTTCTTGAATGAGTAGCCCCATTCGTTCATGTGTATCACGAGCAGGTCGAAGGGCACCATATCCTTGTAGAGGTGGTAGGCGACAAACTGGTTGACCACGTTGTCCTCGTTCTCCCAGTCGGTCGGGCTGCCGGCGTTGTCGGAGGTCTCCTTGTAGATGTCCACGTCCTCGCAGTGCTTCACGATCTGGGCCTTTACCTCGTCCCAGTTTTCTATCTGGCCGAAGGAGGAGAGCTTGATGTTGATGCCCCATTCCTTCTCGAATACGCTGTCGGTCTCTACAAAGACTGTGTATCCCAGATAGCGGTGGTCAGGACATTTGTACTCCTTCACATTGCCGCCCGTCGAACCGATGGCGTTGCCGTATTCGGGATGATTCTCTTCGTATTCCTCGTCGCGATATTCGTTGAGCTTGTCGGCCCAACCTGTCTCCTGGAGCAGACGCGAGAATATCTTGCAATTGTCTGCCTGACCGATGAGCTGCGAAATCTCGTCGTTGCTCATGGCTACCACCTTGTCCGTCACGTGGACATATCCGTTCTCGCATTCATTGTCGGGGCTGATGATGCGCGCCTCGGAATTGATGATGATCGAGGCCTTGCCGTTGATGGTATCGAAGGAGACAGTGACATAGCGGTTGTTGAGGTTCTGATATGCCAGCGCGCCCTCCGTGAGGTCGTTGGTCTCGTAGGCGTCGGCCGTCCCCGTGTCGATAATGCTGTTCTTCACGATCATCTCGGCGATGGAGTCGGAGACATCGCTCAGGGGATAGTCCTTCTGGTCCATGATGCTGTCTACAAAAGCGTGGACGGCATCGTTGGTGGGGGCGAAGACTGTGTAGTGACCCCTCGTGGCCAGCAGCTCCATAACGGTCGACTGGGAACGCCTGCTCAGCTTTGTGCGCTGGGCCAGAGCGATGTAGTCGGAGAACTGGTCGCTGTTTTTCGTGAGGTATGTGGAAATCATATCACCCGTGAAAACATATAGGTTTGAGTCGTCCACATTGTCGCTGCATCGTGACAATGTCAGAATTATACAAGACGCAATGAGGCTTGTGCAAATAATCCGTGCTAATCTCATGTTATAATATATTATTTCGCCTGCAAATATATACAATATGTGGGAATAGAATTTCCTCTTGTTAAGAAAATCGCAAGATTTAACCGAATTTTAACAACGAAATCAATTTTGCCCGCTATCTGAGAGCAAAATGCTTCAGCACAAAAGTGAAAGAGGCGAAATAACGGGCCTGAAAAAGTTGTGACAAGCGGGAGTATTAAAGCGGGTATCTCAGACTGGACTATTGCGGAGCTTCAAGCCCGCGCCGCCTCACTGCTCCTCGCCGCCGGAGATGCTGAAGCGGACGGTGTCGCCGTAGGCGGTGCCCATGCCGTTGCGGGCGTAGGCGATGCAGTAGTAGCTGCCGCTCTCCAGGCTGTCGGCCGTGGCGCGGAAGAGCCACGCGGAGTCGGCTACGAGCTTTACGGCCTTGCCGCCCTCCATGCCGTAGACGAAGCCGCACTCCCTGAGCGACGAGTTGTGGCTCTCCGTGATGCGGCCGTGCATCGTGCAGCTGTCGCCCGCAGCTTCTGCCGCCTCGGTGTAGACCACCGGGACACGCGGCATCTCGTCGCTTCTGTCCTCACCGCTGCACGAGGGCACCAGCGCTGTGGCGAGCAGTATCGCTGTCGCCGCGAGGCTTAGAGAGACTCTGCTGCGGCTCATTTCTGCTTGACCTTAATAGCGTTGGAGTGGCGCTCGATACGGCAATAAGGCTCCTCTTCGCTCTCGCCGCTCAGGATGGCGGTGTTCCGGCGCGCTATCTCCAGATATTCGCGGACAAATGGATTCTTGAGAAACTTTTCCGGCGCATTCTCCACAATAAGGCGGATCTGCGGCGTTATGATTGGGTAGTGGAACTGCATGCACAGGCGGCGGAACATCTCCGGGCCGAGCACGTTGTTATAGTTGCTGCGGATGAAGTTGATGACCAGCGAATCGCTCGAGCGCGAGAGCCGCGCCGAACGCTCGCGGCATATCCTCTCGGCGTCGAAGGGATGCATGCCGCGCATCATCATGTCGATCTCGTCGTTGCTCGTGTTCTCGATCTCGCCGTCTATGCGGGCCTTGTCGTCGATAAACTTGTAGAGCTTCTCATTGAGCGTGCTGCCGGAGGCTTTCTGGTCGAGCACATTGATGTCCACCTTGATCTTGCCGTTCTCCACCACGATGGGCATCAGGCTCATATTGTCCACAAACAGCTCCGCCACCACGGTCGAGTCCAGTTTTCCGTCAAAGTTAAACTGCCCGTGGATCACCTCGCAGGAATCTATCTTCTGCTCTCCGTGGAGGGAAGATGTCTTGAGGTAAAGCTTACGCCCGTCCAGCATCGGTAGCGAAGTATTGCCCGCTATCGTATACTGTTCTACGCATGAGGTGAGGCTGCACAAGCCTGCTATCACCATGACTATCGTAAGAAGTTTGCTCTCTTTGGACATATCTCGGCTGACTCTATGCTTTAGATGCTTAATCCAAGGCAAATATACGAATGAAACTTTTTAGTTATCCAAAGAAATTGCGCTTATTCGGGCGTTTTTAGCTATTTTTATGCGTAGCCCTCGGATTTGCAATTGATTTTGTGGCTTTTTTTCTTTTTACAAAAGAAATTTTGGACGCTTCTTTACGCCATTCTCCCGCCTCATCTGCGCCCCAAAGGCGCAAAATAGCGCTGTGACACCCCTTGTTAGGCAGAAAATAATTAATTTTGCGACCGCAATACCTATAATAATTATGGCGAAAGAAATATCAGGACTGACCAAGCGCAGTGAGAACTATTCTGCGTGGTACAATGAGCTCGTAGTAAAGGCCGACCTGGCCGAAGCCTCCGATGTGCGGGGCTGCATGATAATCAAGCCTTACGGATACGCTATCTGGGAGAAGATACAGCACATGCTCGATGCCGAGTTTAAGAAGACCGGCGTGCAGAACGCTTATTTCCCGCTGCTCATACCCAAGTCGTTCCTCTCCAAGGAGGCTGAGCACGTGGAGGGCTTTGCCAAGGAGTGCGCCGTCGTGACCCACTACCGCCTCAAGTCGAACGAGGACCACACCGGCGTCGTGGTTGACCCCGACGCCAAGCTCGAGGAGGAGCTCATCATCCGCCCCACCTCGGAGACGATCATCTGGAATACGTTCCGCAACTGGATCCACTCCTACCGCGACCTCCCGCTGCTGGTCAATCAGTGGTGCAATGTGATGCGCTGGGAGATGCGCACACGCCTCTTCCTGAGGACAAGCGAATTTCTCTGGCAGGAGGGCCACACGGCCCACGCCACCCGTGAGGAGGCCGAGGAGAGAGCAAAGATGATGCTCAAGGTCTACGCCGACTTTGTCGAGGGACAGATGGCCATCCCCGTGGTGCAGGGCGTCAAGAGCGAGACGGAGCGTTTCGCCGGCGCGCTCGACACATACACCATCGAGGCCATGATGCAGGACGGCAAAGCCCTGCAGAGCGGCACATCCCACTTCCTCGGACAGAACTTTGGTAAGGCCTTCAATGTCCAGTTCCTCGACCGCGACAACAAGCCCCAGTACGCCTGGGCCACCTCATGGGGCGTGTCCACCAGGCTCATGGGCGCGCTCATCATGACCCACTCCGACGACAACGGCCTCGTGCTGCCGCCCGCCCTCGCACCGGTGCAGGTGGTGATAGTGCCCATCTTCAAGGGCAGCGAGATAGAAAAGTTTGACAAAGTGCTGCTGCCGCTCAAGGAGCGCCTCGAGAAGCGCGGCATATCGGTCAAATATGACAACAGCGACACCAAGCGCCCGGGCTTCAAGTTTGCCGACTACGAGCTGCGCGGCATGCCGGTGCGCCTCGTGATGGGCGGCCGCGACCTCGCCGCAGGGACGGTGGAGATCATGCGCCGCGACACGCTCGAGAAGGAGACCGTTCCCTTCGAGGGTATCGAGGACAGGGTAGAGGCTGTGCTCAAGGACATGCAGACCAACATCTTCGCCAAGGCCAAGGCCTTCCGCGACGCGCATATCTACACGTGCGATGACTACGGCGAGTTTAAGGAGCGCATCAAGGACGGCGGCTTCTTCCTCTGCCCGTGGGACGGCACGCCCGAGACGGAAGCTAAGATCAAGGAGGATACGCAGGCCACAATCCGCTGCATCCCGTTCGGCGTAAGCCAGGACAATCTCGGCGCGGATATGGTGAGCGGCAAGCCCGCCGTGAAGCGCGCCCTCATCGCCCGCTCATATTGATGCGCCGGCCCTGATGTGCGGCGGGCGATAGCTTCGCCCCGCGCACAACGCCCGGACGATAATTCGCCCCGCGCAGGGCACGCAAATAATACAAGACAATTCTACGGAGCTGTGTCGTAACAAAGTATTACGGCGCAGCTCTTTTATTATGGGCAAATTATAGTTGGGAAGGTGCGCGAATGATTGCGTTATTTATATGCGGCCCTCCAAGCTATCGCCGCGCTTGGCAATCGCCCGCCCATATTCACGAGCCCCGGAAAAGGCTATTTTCGGCCCTTTGCAAAATATTGAAAATCAGCGCTCCCGGAAGGCCAAAACTACATTTGAGACGTTTTGAAACATCTCAAATGTAATTTTGCTCATGTCCTATGTGAGTATCCCAGCATGCGGGACGGTTTTTTGAGATATGTGGAACACCTTCTTCAAAATGCGTAAAAAGACCCATTCCCCGAAAGGCTAATTTATTTCAGCAGGGCAGGGGCGTGACTACTTTCATAAAAGTAAATGATGTTCAGTCGTTGGCGAAGCTACCCGGGAGTGCAAAAATCGCGATGCGGCTTTGGGCGAATTATAGCTGGGAGGGCAGCGGCCCTCCCAGCTATTTCCCGCGCTTGGCAATCTCCTCACCAACACTCGCGGCTTCCAAAATTGCTGCGGTGCGGAGAGGCGGAGAGATAAGTGGCATGAAAAAGCCTTGCAGAAGGCATCGACTGCGGCCAATGCTGCTTCTGTAAGGCTTATAATGCTCTGAGCGCGGAGTGGACAGGCAACTAATCTTCAGGAGATGCTGTTGCCCCTCGCGGCGAGTCATCTCCCGAGGGCTACCACTCCCAATCTGAGTCCTGATTTTTATCGAAAGGTGTCCTCTGGCGCGAATCTATTTCTATTTCTTCATCGCCGGCTTCTTTAATACCATGCTTCGTCCCGTCGTCTACTTGCCAACTGGTGAGCCTCATAACCGGAGGGGACGGAAATGTATAAATTTCAATCTGCGGCTTGCAGTATTTCTTCTTTTTCATTG
>OMUV01000141.1 GCA_900314335.1 uncultured Prevotellaceae bacterium
CTTGTATTAGCGTTGAACAAAGGCTATAAACGTTGAGACAATGGATGAAAAATATATTGCACATATGTTTGTTTCTCCGTGCATTAAATGAGAATTTTATTTCGACGGCATTAATAATATCGTTGTATGAACAACATATCGCCAAAATCATCAATACTTTGATTAAATGCGACATAGCCAACATGGTCTTGTTAAACGAATTAATAAATAGATTAAACGACCTGTTAAAGGCCGTGCGCTTCTTGTTCCCATATCACGCAAGTATTCTAATTTTGTTCTGCATCTAAGAATCAAAGGTACGAATGGACGAAAGTTGTATATATGAAACGCAAGAGATAGAGAGACTCTTTGACTCCGGAAAACAAAGCGAAGCTTTCGCTGCTTTGGATAAGGAGCTCACTCTTGGAGGCGAGAATTATTCTCTGCTGTGCCTGCGTGGACGACTTTTGGGCCAATGTGGCAGATGGGGCGAATCTTTGGACTCGTATTTGAGAGCAGCAAAACTTCGCCCTGGTTCTTCTGCCGCGGCGCAGGCAGAAATGATAGCCGGCATTCTGGATTTCAGAAACAAGGACTTGTACAATCAATAGAATATCAAACAAAATAATTATAAGGAATGGGGAAAATGATAGGAGCAATAGTAGTTGACACGGAGGCCTGCAAAGGTTGCTCTCTGTGTGTGGCTGCCTGCCCTCAGAAAATACTCAATATTGTCCCGTCGAGAGTAAATCGTAAAGGTTATCCGTATGCTAATATGGATGAGGACAAATGGGACAAGTGTACGGGATGCGCATCATGTGCGATCGTTTGTCCGGATAGTTGCATAAGTGTGTACCGGAAAAAGTTATAATCATTTACACAGAGAGAATAATGGACACAAAAGATAATGCAGAGGAGTATATGCTCCTCAAGGGCAATGAAGCTATTGCCCGCGCAGCCATACTTACCGGTGTGGATGCTTTCTTCGGGTATCCCATTACACCGCAGTCTGAAGTGTTGGAGACTCTGTCGCTGCTAAAGCCCTGGGAAACGTCAGGAATGGTGGTGCTTCAGGCAGAGAGTGAAGTGGCTTCTATAAATATGGTATATGGCGCAGGAGGTACGGGAAAGAAAGCCTTTACCTCTTCTTCGTCACCAGGAGTGGCGCTGATGCAGGAAGGCATCAGCTATATGGCCGGGGCGGAAATACCTGGCGTTATTGTCAACGTGCAGCGCGGCGGTCCTGGTCTGGGCACCATTCAGCCGTCTCAGAGCGACTACAATCAGGCAACACGCGGCGGAGGCAATGGCGACTACAAGGTCATAGTGGTGGCGCCATGGTCAGTACAGGAAATGGCCGATTTCGTAGATCTGGCATTCGAACTAAGTTTCAGGTACCGCACACCGGCAATGATATTGTCTGATGGCATCATCGGGCAGATGATGGAAAGGGTGAAGCTGCCTAAGGCCCGCAAGCGCAGAAGCGAGGAGGAAATCGCCAGAGAATGCCCCTGGGCTGTAAACGGCCACGGCCTAAAGCACAGAAGGCCCAACATACTTACTTCGCTCGAATTAGATCCCAAGGTAATGGAGCAGCGAAACATACAGTTGCAAGCAAAATATCGTACCATCGAGCAGAATGAGACAAGATACGAGACACTGTATACAGATGATGCGGACTATGTAATAGTAGCCTTCGGTTCTGCTGCCCGCATAGCTCGGCGTACCGTGACTATGGCGCGGGCTGCCGGTATCAGGGCCGGTCTGATTCGCCCTGTTACGCTATGGCCATTCCCCTCGGAAGCAATTATGCAGGTAGCATCTCATGCCCGTGCCTTGCTGGTCGTTGAGATGAATGCTGGCCAGATGGTGGAGGATGTACGTGCCGCCGTTGCCAGGCTTGACGGGAAGCGTATTCCGGTTGAGTTTTACGGCCGCATGGGCGGTATGATCCCGACGCCGGAGGAAGTGTATGGGGCTTTGCTCAGAGTAAGAGAGGAGGTGAGCAAATGAACGCGCTGAGAACCAATCGCCGTAATGAGGAGCGCCGTGACATATTTATTCTCCGGCAGGTGTTGAACATATTCTTTATTCTCGCAGTGATTGCACTTATAGTGTCTTATTTTGTGCGCCCGTCGCTGATAGACACGATGGGATACAAGATATTCTGCATGTTTGTCGTATTGGTCAAGATTTCGGAAATGATTATCCGATTCATCTCCAGGAAAAACATTGAAGGAAGAAACAAATAATTAGAGCAGGACATGAACAGAGAAGATATTATAAAGCCCGAGAACTTTGTTTACGGAAAAGATCCTTTGGTCAATAACACACCGATGCACTATTGTCCCGGTTGTTCTCACGGCGTGGTGCATAAGTTGATAGCGGAGGTTATTACCTCGTTAGGCGTAGAGGAAAAGACTATTGGTATTTGTCCTGTCGGATGCGCCGTGTTTGCTTATCGCTATCTGGATATAGACTGGCTTGAGGCAGCGCATGGCCGCGCCCCGGCATTGGCTTCTGCCACCAGCAGATTGTGGCCGGACCGATTGGTCTTTACATATCAGGGGGATGGCGATCTGGCCTGCATAGGTACGGCTGAGACCATCCACGCTCTCAATCGCGGAGAGAGGATGACTATCATATTCATCAATAATGCTATCTACGGAATGACAGGCGGGCAGATGGCGCCTACCACATTGCTCGGGATGAAAACATCTACGTGCCCGTTTGGTCGCGACGTGAAGCTGCACGGTTATCCTCTCAACATAACCGATATCGCAGCGTCTCTCCAGGGCACCGCTTTCGTTGCGCGAGAGAGCGTAGAGACACCCGCCTCTATTCTCAAGGCTCGCCGCGCCATAAGACATGCATTTGAGAACACCATGAACGGAATCGGCTCCAATCTGGTCGAGATCGTGAGCACCTGTAGCGCCGGGTGGAAGAAGACGCCTGTAGAAGCCAACAAGTGGATGGAAGAGAATATGATGCACTATTATAAGAAAGGCGTGCTCAAGGATATTAGCGAAAAGAAAAACTGACAAGAAGATGACGGAAGAATTATTAATATCTGGTTTCGGAGGGCAAGGAGTGCTCTCAATGGGCAAGATACTCGCTCTGGCGGCAATGCGCGAAGGACATGAGGTAAGCTGGCTCCCTGCATACGGCCCGGAACAGCGTGGCGGCACAGCCCGTGTCACGGTAATAATAAGCGACGAGCCGATTAGTTCGCCCGCGCTTAGTACATATACTTCGGCAATACTGCTTAATACACAATCTGTAGACCGATTTGCTGATGCAGTGAAAGGCCCTGATGGTTTGCTGTTGTACGAAGGCATGGGTGTCAATGGCGTCCCTCGGGTGAATGAGGGCGTGGAGGTTCGCAAGATCGAAGCTATGGCGTGCGCCGCTGAGATAGGTGCTCCGCGATCTCTCAATATGGTCGTACTGGGAGCCTTTTTGGCTATAAGGCCTGTAGTGGGCAAGGAAACAGTGATGAAAGCTCTTGCCGAGATATTACCCTCAAGGTTGCACGCGACGCTCCCGCTCAACGAGCGCGCCCTTTTGGAGGGAATGAATCTGATAAAGTCCTGAATCCCGGTATTCCGGACCCTTTCCCGCAGAACATATATTTATTCGTTTCGCACATACGAAAATTTCCGCGTGAGAGAAAAATTACAAGGCACTTAGTTCATGCATGACAGCTGCGATGTGTATTTGCATTTCAGCTGTCATGCATATGTACGACACCTGCGATGTATTTGCATTACAGCTGTCATGCATATGTACGACACCTGCGATGCATTTGCGCGACAGCTGTCATGCATCAAAATAATAGGAGATTGTAACTCCGAAATTTGTTTGGGGACGCGCTATAATGTAAGCATATAGCCGGATAACATATGAAAAGGAGCAGATAATGAGTCTCAAAGGCTTAATGTCTGCTCCTCTAATTTATGTCGGGGTGGCGAGATTCGAACTCGCGACCCCCTGCTCCCAAAGCAGGTGCGCTAACCGGACTGCGCTACACCCCGTCTGTTGTCATAGTAACATTTGAGAGAGGGAAGCCCTGAGCTGCGCACAGAACGCACAATAAATTTATCGTCTGTGCAGGGCGTGTCTTTACTCAAAGTTGCATGCAAAGATAATAGATTCTCCTAAATTGGCAAAAGGCATGTTGTCTTTATTGGTGGGAAGCCCGCAAAGAGGTGCGACGCTATTCATCCTCTTCTTCACTCCAAAAATTATAGTCCGCAGCACCGTCAAAAAGGGATCGCCCATCATAACGCTCACGCGACTCCATTTCCTCGGATGTATTCGCCCTTCGTGCCGATTGTAGGTTGAAGCCGAGGAGGTACTCCTTTGTGTTTATTTCTATGCAGTGTATCTGCGGTGCTACGTATTTCTTTTTATGTGATGAACGTTTCATGCTTTGCTTTCTTATTTATAGCAAAGTTATGACTAAATTTCTGAATAATTCTATTATCGCAAGAAAAGTAGCAGGATTGCCACAAATAATATTTGTTTTTGGAGGAGAATACGCAAAATATGATTGCTGGCTGACGGGAAAATTTCCAATTAGTTATCTTTGCATCTACATAAAATTAAAATCTGATGCCCAAATTAAAACAGTTATTTTTCCTTACGCTAATGCTGATTCCCGTCACAATGATGGGGCAGGTGAGTATGTCTATGCGCGAGAAAAGTATTGCGCAGTGGTTAAATGCCAATCTTGAGAGCCGCCGCGCTCTGCCTTTTACCTTCAAAATAGCAGGTGTTCCGTCCGCTTCTGTTTCGCGGAACTGGAAATATATTTCCCATCCGGCTCAGGGAATCACAGCCGGGGAGAAGAAACGTGTCTATACCTATCTGGATGCTAAATCGAACCTTAAAATAGACTGCACAGTAAGGTATTTCTCTGCTTATGACGCCGCTATATGGACGGTCCGCATCACAAACACCGGTAGCAACAACTCACCGGCCATTTCCGCGTTTAAAGCGCTCGATATGCAGGTCTCCAACGGTAAGAGCAAAGACAAAGGCTACACTCTGAGATACGCTCGTGGAAGCAATGCCGGTAAAGATGATTTCGCGCCGCAGATCAAGGCATTCGCACAGGGTACGCAGCTGACTTTAGTGCCGCACGGAGGCAGATCAAGCGATGGAGTGCTGCCGTTTTTCAATGTCGATTTCGGTACGAGCGGCATAATCGAGGCCATCGGCTGGACAGGGACATGGAGGGCTGACTTCGGCTGCAATGCATCAGGCGCAGCTTTGTCATCCGGCCAGAACGAGCTCGATGCATGGCTAAAGCCGGGCGAAAGCATTCGCTCTACGAGCGTGTGTCTCATGAGATGGCACGGCGAAGACTTTCTTGACGGACAGAATAAATGGCGTCAATTTGTCCTGAACGCAATAACTGCAAAGGTAGATGGTAAGCTGGCACGTTATCCCTCGTGCACAGGTTTCAATTACAGTGATCCGGCCCCGTGCAACGAGTATTCCTGTATGGATGCAGACTATGCCAAGGGCCTTGTGAGGAGATATAACCGCTTCCAGCTGGTGCAGGATGCCTTTTGGCTCGATGCAGGCTGGTATGGCGAGAGCGCAGATTATGAACACGGTCATAACTGGTACAATAGTGCAGGTACATGGTTGCCTGACAGCGTACGCTTTCCCGACGGCCTCAAACCTATAAGCGATGTTATACATAAAGTAGGCTTGAAATTCATGGTCTGGTTCGAGCCAGAGCGTGTGATGCGCAATTCGCTCTGGGGGCGCACACTGCCCAAGTCGTGGCTGCTAGATGCCAATCCTCAGTTTGATCAATGCCTGCTTAATCTGGCTGACACAGGAGCCGTCTCATTCCTTTCCGACTATATGTGTCGCTTTCTCGCAGAGAATGGGATCGATTATTACCGGCAGGATTTCAATGTAGAGCCTGCCGGATTCTGGGCCAGCAAAGATGAACCGGGGCGTAAGGGCATCACGGAAAACAAATATATAGAGGGGCTGTATCGCTACTGGGACAATATTCTGACCCGCCGCCCCGGGACGCTGATCGATAACTGTGCCAGCGGCGGCAGACGCCTTGACCTGGAGACATTGCAGCGTTCAGCTCCGCTATGGCGTACGGATTACAATTACGGGGAGCCATTGGGATATCAGTCGCATACCTTCGGACTGGCCATGTGGATACCTCAAAGCGGCACATGTGTGACGCAGACGGATAAATTCTCCTATCGCTCCAGTTTCGGAACCTGTGTAGTGTTCAATTGGAAAATCACCACTCCGGGGATGAACTTGTTAGAGATGCGCGACATCATGAATGTCTTCCGCGAGGTGCGACCGTATTTCTACGAGGACTATTATCCGCTCACCAGCCTCACCAACTCTGTACCCGACAATATCTGGCTGGCATATCAGCTCAATCGCAAGAGCCGGAACGACGGTATTATCGTGGCTTTCAGACGTGATGCCTGCCCTGACTCAACCTGTGTGGTAAAGCTGCGCGGACTAAAGCCGAACGGCACATATTCGCTTTATAATTATGACACGAATTCCTCGGAAAAGGTCAAAGGCGACGCAATGATGAAGGGGCTGAAGCTTGTGCTAAACACTCCTCGCTCCAGCCTGTTGCTGAAATACAAAGAAGAGGATTGATTCCAGAAGAAAATCGATTTATCTGAATAATCGCCTGACAGCATTTTTGTGGCGTCAGGCGATTATTTATTGAGTTGGCTTACCAAGAATGAACAATAGCTTA
>OMUV01000142.1 GCA_900314335.1 uncultured Prevotellaceae bacterium
AAAGTCCCTCAAAAAGAGAATAATCAACATCATCGATGGCCTCGCGGCAGTTTTGGCGTTTCCACGAGGATGCACGGTCGAAGTTAATTAGCAGACCCTATATTATTAATCATTTAATCTATGAAGAAAATTTTATTCGCAGTATTGTTTGTTTGCCTTGGTATAGGCAATGGGCTGGCGAGGGACGTTTATGTCTATCAGGCGACAACGTCAAATCCAATTGCTGTTATCAGCAATGTGCGGAGCATAGCTTTTAGCGATGGCTCAGCAAATTTCGTCAGCGAGAATGGCGCTTCTCAGAGCTTGAGTCTGGATGCTTTCGATTACATCCTGACTTACAACTCGCGCGTTGTAGGCATCAAATCAGCCAAGGTGGCAGGAGAGGCAGAAGTCTCCAACGATGGCCGCAATGTTAGCGTGAAGAGTAACGAAGTGGTAGACAAAGTAGAAGTGTATTCTACTGATGGCGTGTGCGTCCTTGCTTTGACGCCGAAGGCAAAGGAATCAAAATTCCGCCTTGCTGCTAATGCCGCCGGTGTATATGTCGTAAAGGCATACATGGGCAAGAAGGTTTATACTAAGGATATAATCGTAAAATAACTAGACCATGATACGACATATTATTAAGAAAATACTTTCCGTTTCCCTGCTCTCTGTTGCGGCTCTTACTCCTGCCGTTGCTCAGAATAATTCCGACGGACATTTATATGTTTACAAAAATGACAGTGTGATATTCCGTACCTCTCTGGAGAGTGTGGACAGTATTGCGCTCGAAGAAAACAAGACTAAAGTAAGTCTATACAACCACGAGTCAGGTGCCCTGATTTATTCTGCGGCCGTTTCTGACATTGACAGTATTTCCAAAGTTCCGCCTACTGCGCCAGTTGCAGATCTTCTTGATATTAAGTTTGACGGTGACGGGAACTGCTGGGATGCCTCGCAGCTCGGCCTTCTCGTGTCGCCGCTTAATCCGAACGCTACGGCAGCTGTAGACTCCAACAAGACTTACAATACCTGGGAAGGTCATTTCTATAGTAATTCCTGGGGAGGAGCGCCCAGTTCGGACATTACCTGCTTCAAGGTAGACTATTCCAATAATGACTATTTCAAGGAGGCTATTGCCAACGGCCACTCTATAGAATGTCTGTTCAAGGTAGATTATGAGGGCGATATTCCTGACGTTGAGGGTAAATTCTTCTCCGCCCACGAAGGTGGCGGTACAGGATTTCTCATATGCAAGCAGGCCAGCGGTAAAAATCATACCAATGAGATTACTTTCCTCCCGAATGTTACAACTAATGGCAAGAGCCACTGGATTTGGGCTACGAGTGGTGTAGTGCCCAAGGCCGGCCAATATTATCACGTAGTAGGCGTTTGGAACAAGGAAGAAGGCAAGGCATACATTTATGTAAATGGTGTGCTTTGCAATACTGTTGCTGCTGAGGGCGAATTCCGTTTCCCGGCTAATGAGGCTGCACAATGGTTTGGTATAGGTTGCGATGCCAATACGAGCAGCGGTGCTCAGGTGGCAGACAATCACATTGCTATAGCACGTATCTACGATAAGGCTTTGACCGCTTCTGATGTTGACGCTCTCTGGAATAACGTTTCCGAATTGGCCGCTGTTCCCGAGGCAGATCTGCTCGACGTTCGCTTCACTGCTGATGGTGGTGCTGAGGATGTTTCTCCTATGAAGAACCCGATAGAGATAGTTTCCTCTACAGGCAAAATAGATACATATTACAACGCTCCTTACGGCACATATGCTGCTAAGATTAACAACACCTGGGGTGGCAAGGTAGCCGATACTAAGACCTACTGCAAGGTAGATTTCGAGAACAATCAGAAGTTCCGCGACGCTCTTGCTAACGGTCATACTGTTGAGACTTTGTGGAAGTGCACTTACAATGGCGAAATCCCCAATGCTGAGGCCAAGTGGTTCTCCGCAATGCAGGGCGGTGGTACCGGATTCCTGATCTGCACACAAGCTCGCGGCAAGAACGGCACTAACGAACTGACATTCCTTCCGAATGTGACAACCACTGGAAAGAGCAACTGGATCTGGGCTACCAGCGGTGTAGTTCCTCAGAGCGAGAAGTACTATCATCTCGTAGGCGTATGGAACAAGGAAGAAGGCAAAGCATATGTCTATGTGAATGGCGAGCTCATGAATACCGTAGACGCCGCAGGCGAACTGAAATTTGCCAGCAAGGGAGCCAACTGGTGGGGCATTGGTTGCGATGCCAATCCTAAAGGTGGTGAAGCCGGCGGTAATTGGGAAATCGTTACTGCTAAGGTATACGATGACGCGCTCACCGAACATCAGGTAGCTAATATCTGGAACACTCTTGCAGCCGAGACCAAGATTGCCGACGATTCGGTAGCTTCTCATCAGATATTGCCCGAGGATACAGTTAAAGTTCCTGCTCCTACGGCAGATCTCATGGATATACAGTTTGGTCCTGCGGGACAGGTGTCGGACAAGGCCATTGCAGATCACAATCCTTCCTGGCAGACTATAACAGAAACAGGCGAAGGCCATGTCTCCTACTTCAACTCTGACTACAATTGCTACGCCGCTCATTTCAGCAGCACTCCCGGCAGTATTCCTAACGATTACATTCTGGCTTACGACTACTCTTCGGATAAGGACTTCCAGGATTCCATCTCGGACGGTCACACAATAGAAGCACTACTCGTGCCCAATTTCGATCAGGGTCTTAACGCTGAGATAAAAGGTTTCAGCTCTCATCAAGGCGGCGGTTTCGGACTTATGGTAGAGACGGCCGGCGATTTCACTTACCTGCCTCATACCGGCGGCAACTACAGATGGGCTACCAGCGGAGTTGCAGCTAAGAAGGGACAGGCTTATCATGTAGTAGGCGTGTACGACAAGGCTGCTGCAAAGGCACGCATATATGTCAATGGCGAGCTCGCTTCGGAAGTAGATGCTCCGGGTGACTTCAAGTTCTCATCCTCTATGCGTCTGATAGTAGGCGCCGACCCGCGTGTTTCCACCTATCCTGCAGAAGCAGCATGGAATGGCGATGTTATCAAGGCCCGCCTATACAGTGCACCTCTCACTACAGCCCAGGTGAAGGCTCTGTATGCACAGCTCGATTCCACTAAGAAGGCAGCTCCGAAATTCGTGACCGATGTCAGCTATCTCGATAACGCCGCTGCGCTCTCCGGCAAGCCTTTCGCAATTAACGGCAAGGGATTCCAAAGCGGCGACAAGATCGTACTCGTGAAGGGTGACGAGGATATGTCTACCAGCCAGTCTGTTATCGATCCGACATTCACCGATGCTGGTGTTGAGATTCAGATGCCTGATGGTATCGTGAACAACGTATCCTATTATATCTACGTTCAGAGGGGCGAACAGCTTCAGACGCTTGGTCTCTGCCACTTCTACATCACCGATGTCCTGCCGCAGGGCACTAAGGTAATAGCTCATCGTGGCTATTGGAATACCACAGGCTCGGCCCAGAACTCCAGAGCTTCCCTGCAGAAGGCTATAGAGCTTGGCTGCTACGGTTCTGAGACTGATATCTGGCTTACCTCCGACGGATACCTCATGGTAAATCACGACCCCTCTTACAATGGTGTAACCATCAAGACTTCGACCTATGACCAGTGCAAGGATCTGACTCTCTCCAACGGTGAGAAGATGCCTCAGCTCAGTGATTTCCTCAACATTATTAAGGCTGAAAATTGGACAACAGATACCACGAAGCTCATTATCGAGATTAAGGATCATGGTACAGACGAGCTCAATGAGGCCGCTGCTCAGGCTGCCGTTGACGCAGTAAACGAGGCCGGTGTTGAAGACAGGGTAGAGTATATCTCCTTCAGTATGGTGGCTTGCCAGTCTGTTTTGAAAGCAGATCCTGCAGCTCGTGTAGCATACCTTAGCGGCGACAAGTCTCCTCAGGAAATATCTGATGCAGGCCTGACCGGGCTTGACTACACGCTCTCTGTGTTCAATTCTAATACGACATGGGCACAGGATGCTCACGACCTTGAACTCACGACCAATGTGTGGACTATCGATAACCACGATGACATTATCAAGGTCAACAATATGGGTATTGATTACATTACTACCAACAACCCCGTTGAGGCTCTTTCTATTCAGAAGTACTATCAGACTTTGAATAAGTAAAGATTCTCAGCCCGGAGAAATCCGCAGACAAATAGAAAAGAGGCTGTGTCCATTCAGACGCAGCCTCTTTATATATACAAGCAGTCAATGTGTAAAAGAACGACCTCCATACTAGTTATTAAAAGAAGTCTGGCGCGATCAGGATAAATTCTGACGGGATGAAAAATAATTCTCATGCGCATGAAAAATAATTCTCATGCGGACGAAAATAAATTCTCATACGGACGAAAATCCTCGTGCGAGAAGAAGAAATTCTACTCGCACGATAAAAAATTTATCTCGTAGTAGACGATCGTTCTGCTCGTAGATAAAATAATTTATCTCGCAGTAGAATTTGCCCGCCTGCGGGAGGCCGATTTTTATGTAGTTACTCAGGCTTCGGGAATGCCTTCCGGTCGTCAGGTGAAGCCTTTAAAAAGTATATTTGAACGCGTAGACGATGAATATTCCCATTCTCCGAATACTCATTTCCGCACACTTCAAAAAACCTTCCGCTTAAGCCAAAAACTACATTTGAGATGAGGAAAACTACATTTGAGATAATTTAAAACGTCTCAAACATAATTTCGGCCTTTCGGGAGCGCTGATTTTCTTGTATTTATAGGACGAATTTTCGTGGCCTTCTGAAATATGAACCATCCTCCTATTTTGCCTGTTAATCTGTTTTGGAATATCGTATTCCATCCCGTGAGAGGCATTCACTTATGGTATTTCCGGCTTAGGTGCGTCCTGACAATATGATTGCTAATGTCCGACATTACATAGTAGTCGTGTCGGGAAGCAGAACGTCTTGTATTAGCGTTGAACAAAGGCTATAAACGTTGAGACAATGGATGAAAAATAT
>OMUV01000001.1 GCA_900314335.1 uncultured Prevotellaceae bacterium
TTACCGGCGCCCGATTGGGATTTACCGGCGCCCGAACAGAATCTCATAGAGCCAGGAAGGCTTTCTGGCCTTCCGAACAGGATTATAATTTCATTCTCCTGCGACAAGAATAAATTCCCGCGGGACGAAAATGAATTCTGATGCGACCGGAAAAAGTTCTCGCGGGACAAGAAATAATCCTACCCGGACAAGGGAAAATTCTACTCGCAGATAAAATAATTTATCTCGTAGTAGACGATCGTTCTACTCGCAGATAAAATAATTTATCTCGCAGTAGAATTTATGCATCTCCGACATACATAAAATCCCGCGCCTTACAACTATCGCGAAGCGCCTTATAACTTTCGCCAGACGCCTTATAACCTTCGCGGAGCGCCATAAAATATTCCGCGGAAGCGGGAGGGGCCGTCTCATTTCCCTCAAGGAGGAAGCGAAGCGCTTTCCTTAGTATATCATGCCGCCGCTCTGGACGAAATCGGCCATGCGGAGCAACTGGCTGACGCTGGTCAGGGTGCAGTTGGGCCAGTAGGTGCGGTCGGCGTAGGCGGGCTTGGAGACGAAGCTCCACGTGGTGGGCACCTGCCCGTTCCACTGGTTTTGCACGGTGGCGATCGAGTTGGTCAGGGCCACTGCCTTGGCGAGCCAGAGCTTGTCGCCGGTGGCCTTGTAGAGGGCGAGGAATCCGCGGCCCACCTGCCCGGCGCTGTCGTCCACCGGCGTCTCATACTGGTACTGCTCGTGGACATTGGGCGTGTACTCCATCCTCAGGCCGGTGGCGCTGTCGGGCATGATGTCCCAGTGGACAAACTGGTCCTCGCAGAGGCGCATCAGTTCCGCGGCTGTGGCGACCTCGTCCTTGGTGGGCGCGGGCTTGGTGAGCAGGTAGTAGGCGTAGTCGTTGGCGGTGCAGTTGGTCAGGTTCTGAAACGGCTTGAGCCCCTCCATCTCCTGGTCCTCAAACTGCCCCGTGAGGTTGAACGACTTGAGGTAGTTCTCCCGCATCCACGCCTCGGCGCGGGTCATGACGCTGTCGTAGGTCGTGATGTGGTACTGGCTCTGGAGTCTGCGGATGAGGAACAGCAGCGGCGAGGGCGTGGCCTTGGCGCCGTCCACGGGGCGGCCCGTCGCCCAGTAGACCTTGATGGGGAAAGCGCCGTCTTTCTCCTGCAGGCGCTGATAGGTGCCGGCGATGTGCAGGGCCATGTCGTAGTATTTCCGCTCCCCGGTCACATCGTACAGGTCGAGATAAGCCTCGGCTACCTCCACGGCCTCGAGAAACATGGTCTTGCCCTGATTGAGGCGCCATGTGCGGTGGGGCCAGCCGGTCTTCGAGTTGGGCTCGCGGTCGTAGGTGGGCGGGAAATAGGGCAAGGCGCCCGTGGCGGGCTGCGAGATGCGCATCAGATAGTCGGCGGCGTTGCGGGCCATGCGGACGGCGTCGTCCCGGAGCGACGGCATGAGGCGCGCGAGCAGACACTCCACGCTCACGGTGCTTCCGATGATCTTGCAGGCGTAGGTATTGTTCTCAAAGTCCATATCGGGCTCGGTGTGATCCAGCCAGTGTTTTATCGCGTCGAGGTTGTGGCAGTACATCAGTCCCTTGACGGCGGCGTCGCGATAGCCGTGGGCGGTGGTGCTGTAGGGCCCGCGGAAGGGGAAGTCGCGCATGAAACTGCGCACGGCCTTCTGCCCGACGCTTTTGCCCTTAGCGTTGACGGCCGCGACGGTGAGCGTGGTCTGCCCCACGGGAATCTCGCTCCACACGGGGGACAGCGCCTCGTTGGGAGAGCCTGCCTCAAACGTCCACTGCTTCCCGTCCTGCGTCAGGGTGTAGACATATTTCGCAGCGCCCTTGACGCGCGGGAAATCGAAGGCCGGAGCGTAGACGAAGCGCTTGGCGAAGGCGTTCCAGTAGGGTGTGCCGTCGCCGCCGCGGTGAACGGGCTGCAGGTACTCGCTCGCGGCCTGGGAGTTGAGGGCTGCGTAGTCGAGCTTCACGGCCCCGCCTCTCTGGGCGCAGGCTACGGTCACCGTGAGGGCGCATGCGGAGAGAGCCACAATAGCATTGCGTAGATTCATAACGACTTGATTCATTCTTACGGCCGCAGGGCCGCATCGGTTAATGTAAACTATTGCCCCGCGCCGCAGGGAGCGGCAACGGGAGCGTGAAGAGAAGCGCCGGAGGCGCAATGATGTGCGCCGGATATACCGACGCCGCCGCCCGCTCCGCTATGCGAGGCACCGCGGGCGGAGAGAGGGCTGTCAGAAGCGGAAGTCGAGCTGCGCGTCTACCATCGAGTAGTTGTGCTTGGCGAGGTTGCGGTCGTTGACAAGGGCGTACTCGGCGTTGAGCTGTATGTTCTTGGTAAAGTTATAGTTCAGTCCGGCCTCATACATGCTCTTGGCCCTGTTCCAGTGGCTGTCGGCCATGTAGACATCGTAGCGGGCCTTGGCGAAGAGCTTGTTCTGGATCACAGGAGCGATGGCCAGGGCGTAGTAGCCATCGCCCTTGTTGCCGATGCCCGTGTTGATGGTCAGATCCTTGCTGTCGGTGTCCTTCTGATAGGTCTTTTTGAAGGCGGAACCGGTGGAGTGGATAAACTCGGAGCGGAGCGTCCATCCGTCGGCCTTATACTCGGCCGAGAGGGCGTAGCGGCGCTGCTGGAGGCGCACGGTGCGTGTGGCGGTGTTGGTGGGGTCGGCCGCGTCATAGTTGCCCTTGCGTGCGAAGGAGCCCGTCCAGCCGAACACACCGAGCCTCATGCCCTTGACGGGCATCACCCAGATGCCGCCGATGAGGTCTTTCTGATTGTCCACGTCGCTCATGTTGATGCCCTGCCCGTTGAAGAGGCCCACCTGATAGTGGAGCAGATTGCGGCCCGCAGCATTCTTGAGGAAGTCGCCCTGCAGCTGCACACCGATGTCGCGGCCGTTGCTGGAGTGGTCGCCGTCGCGGTCGCTGAAGCCTGCCAGCTTGAGCACAGCCTGACCGTAGGACATGAAGCCCTGGTCGATGGGGTTCATCGGGTTCTCAAACGTGAAGGGGCGCTTAAACTGTCCGGCCTTGACCCTGAGGAAGTCGAAGTGCTGCCACTCGGCGAACGCGTCCACCACTCTGGGCGACGAACCGAGCGTCGAGGTGTTGCCGTTGAACTGGATCTGGGCCTTCCAGTAGAAATCGCCCGTCTTGCCGTCTAAGGCCACACGGAGCATGCGGATGTTGAACGTGTTCGTCTTGGCGTCCTTCTGAAAGTTGGCCTGATACTGCGTCATGCCATACCCGCTGAGCTTCACGTTACCCACCCACTCGGGCAGCTTGACCTGCGCAAAGCCCGCCGTAATCATTCCGCAAAGCATTGCGGAGACTATTATCTTTCTCATAAAAAAGCTTTTAATTACTATTGTTGCTTGCAAAGTTACGTATTTTTAATACTGCGCCGCGCTTCCGCCCCACTTTTTTGCGTGGGCAGGATGAAGGAGAATGCTTTTCCGCCGCCATCTATCCCGTGCCGCGCCGCCTTTTCCGGGCGCAGAAAAGGCAGAAAGGCATATTTATCATTTCATTTCCGCATCGGGGAAGCCATAACAAACGAGCCTCCGCGCAAAGAAACAGCTAAAATCTCTGTCAAATACCGCGGGAATAAAAATAAAAGAATATATTTGCAAATAAAGTTATTAAGTATGTCTAAGCAGGGAATGGAGAGGCCCGTATTTTTCTTCAAGGACGAGGAGCACAACGATCTCTTAAAAGATATCGTATTCCATGACATTGGCTTCGACCGAACCGCTCCCCACGGCACATACCCCAATCCGGGACTGCCGCCGATAGGCATCTACACACCGGAGACGGGGCGCGTGATCCCCGAATACCAGTTTGTCTACATCGTTCATGGACAGGGCACAGTGATCACGCCGAGCCGCAAGACCTACCACGTGAAGGCCGGATCGGTGATTGTCGTGTTCGCCGACGTGTGGCACTCCTACTACCCCGACCCCGAGACGGGCTGGAGCCAGTACTGGATAGGCTTCAACGGACAGAGCATACGGCGCCACCTGCCCTGGGACATCGTGACGCCCGAGCACCCGACCTTCGAGGTGGGCATCAACAACGAGCTCATCGGCCTCTTCGAACGCGCGCTCAAAATGAGTGAGAACAAGCAGTGGGAAGCGCTCACATTCCTCGTGGGCTTCCTCCTCTCGCTCATGAAGGACCTCTCCGAGGAGTTCCACCAGAAGCAGAGCAAACCGGACCGCAGCACACGCATCCGCGAGGCCATGGACTACATGCGCCACATGACCGGCGCCACCATCGACCTCCAGCAGATAGCCGCGGAACTGGGGATGAGCTATTCCACCTTCCGCTCAGCCTTCAAGCAGATCGCCGGCATCTCGCCCCACCAGTATTTCCTGCAGGCCCGCCTCGGCCACGCGGCCGACCTGCTGCGCGACAGCAAGCTCTCCATCAAGGAGATCGCGTTCCGTATGGGCTACGACTCGCCGTCGCATTTCTGCACCTCGTTCCAGCGCCTGTACTCCATCACCCCGCAACAGTTCCGCCAGGACCACGGTGTCGAAGCCGACAAGTAACGCGCCCTCTCCCCCAGCCTCATCATGTACGGCAGAATGCGCACATCGAAAAATCCTTCCCGCTGCGCGGAAATTCTCATGCAGATGAAAAATAACTATCATGGGAAAAGAGAAAGTTCTCGTGGGACAAGGGAAACTTCTACTCGCAGATAAAATAATTTATCTCGCAGCAGAATTTCGCCGCCTCGCAGAGGCTGATTTTGTGGTAGTTGCCTAGGGTCGGAAACTGCCTATTCGCCGTCAACAGCCGCCGCAGGAATATATATTGAAGGCGCAAACAGATGGATTTCTCCTTTTTGAGAAACTTCGTATATGCATTTCTCAAAAAACATTCCGCTTAATCCAAAAACTACATTTGAGATGAGGAAAAACATGTTTGAGATAATTTAAAACATCTCAAACATAGTTTTGGCCTTCTGGAGACACTGATTTTAAAGCACTTACAAGGGGCTAAAAAAGCCGGTTTCCGGGGGCTGCAACAGGCGCATCGTCTCCACGCGACGGGCGGCTCATCGAGGCAGAGGCGGCAGGGGCGGAAATGTGCGGAACGAGTAGTAAAAACGCGCAGGTCAAATCGTAAAAACACGCAGGTCAAGGGGCGGCGGGAAGCCCGGCGGAGGTTGCGAAACGTTAAACGGCGGCACGCCCTGCATGGCGACCTTCCACAGCCGCCATGCAGCATCACTGACGCAGGGCCCGCAGAGAAGTGCGAGAATTTCAATATACATATTAATATAATAGGCGTCGGGCGCGCGGATATTTCAAAAATTTGCGTAAGTTTGCAAATAGAAATAACCTGAAATTAATTACGACTATGTTTGATGTAAAGCAATGTCTGAACGACAGTGAGAAAAGGATGAAGTCCTCGGTAAAGCACCTGGAGGAGACCCTGTCACGCATCCGCGCCGGCAAGGCGAATGTGGAGATACTGGACGAGGTGAGAGTGGAGAGCTACGGCACGATGATGCCGCTCAATCAGGTCTCGGCCATCACGACGCCCGACGCGCGCACCATCGCCATCAAGCCCTGGGACAAGCACATGATAAAGGCCATCGAGAAGGCTATCATCAACTCCAACGTAGGTATCATGCCGGACAACAACGGCGAGGTGCTGCGCCTGACCATTCCGCCCCTCACGGAGGAGCGCCGCAAGGAGCTGGCCAAGCAGTGCAACAAGGAGGGCGAGACAGCCCGTGTAGGCGTCCGCAATGTGCGTCGTGAGGCTCTCGAGAAACTCAAGAAGAGCATCAAGGACGGCGTGAGCGAGGACAATGAGAAAGACGCCGAGGCCGATCTGCAGAAACTGCACGACAAATATATCAAGGAGATCGACGCCCTGCTCAAGGAGAAGGACAAGGAAATAATGACCGTATAGCCGATGCAGGGCAGGGTCATACGCACCACCGGGAGTGCGTACCTGGTGCGCCCGGCGGAGGGGCGGGATGTGGAGTGCAGCGTGAGGGGCAAGTTCCGCCTCAAGGGCATCCGCGCCACCAATCCCGTAGCCGTGGGGGACATCGTGGACTTCACCGTCGGGCCTGAGGGGAGCGGCATGATCACCGCCATACACGACCGGCGCAACTATATCATCCGCAAGGCCACCAACCTCTCCAAGCAAAGCCAGATACTGGGGGCCAACATCGACCAGGCCATGCTCTTCGTGACCGTGGCGCGCCCCGAGACCCTTCTCACCTTCGTCGACCGGTTTCTCGCCTCGGCCGAGGCGTACAGCGTGGATGTCATCATCGCGCTGAGCAAGGCGGACAGCTACGATGCGGCGGAGCGAAGCGAGATGGAGCGGATAGCCGCGCTCTACGGCGCCATCGGCTACCGCGTCGTATCGTTCTCGGCCCTCACGCCGCCCGCGGCAGAGCTGAGAGCCATGCTGCGCGGGCAGATCACCCTCATCGCGGGCAACTCCGGCACAGGCAAGTCCACCTTCGTCAACAGCCTGATACCCGGGGCGGACGCCAGGACGGCGGCCATCTCGGAGAGCCACCTCACCGGCACACACACCACCACGGACAGCCGCATGTATTTCCTGCCCGAGGGCGGCGCGGTCATAGACATTCCCGGCATCAAGGGCTTCGGCACCTTCGACATGAAGAAGGAGGAGATCAGCCACTACTTCCGCGAGATCTTCGAGCGGGGCCGCGAGTGCCGGTTCAGCAACTGCCTCCACACCGACGAGCCAGGCTGCGCCGTCAAGGAGGCCGTGGAGAGGGGCGAGATAGCCGCTTCGCGCTACGCCTCGTATATCAACATGCTCGACGATGTCGACGAGGCGAAATACCGTCAGGCATTCTAAGAACTACTACCTCATATCAACCATAACACAAGACATGAAAATCAAAACCTTCTCTATCATTCTCTCCGCAGTTCTCTGGGTGGCCGCGACGCCCTCCTTCGGCGCCGCAAAGCCGGCGGCGGGCGCGGTGAAAAGCATAAAGATCGGCGGGCATATCGGCGCGCGCATAGACGACGTGATAAAAAAGCGTGTGCTGGGCGAGGACGTCGAGTCGTTCGTCAACGCGTTCCGCAGCCGGCAGGAGACAAGCCGCTGGCAGACCGAGTTCTGGGGCAAATGGGCCATCGGCGCCGCCGAGCTCTACGCCTACAATCACGACCCCGCGCTCTACGCCAAACTGAAAAGCTCCGTGGAGGGCATCATCAGCACACAGGACAAGGACGGCTATATCGGCAATTACGCTCCCGCCGCCCAGCTGCAGCAGTGGGACATCTGGGGCCGCAAGTACGTCATCAAGGGGCTCATGGCCTGGTACGACGTCTCGGGCGACAAGAAGGCGCTCAACGCTGCCTGCCGCGAACTGGACTTCCTCATGCGGCAGCTCAGGGAGAAGAACATCTCCATCGTCCGGACGGGCAACTATATGGGCATGCCGAGCGCGTCGATCCTCAATGCCGTAGTGGCGCTCTACCGCGCTACGGGCCGGCAGCAGTATCTCGACTTTGCGAAGTACATCGTCCGCGAGGTGGAGGCGCCTTACGGGCCGCAGGTGCTGGCCAAAGCGGAGGCAGGCGTGCCGGTGAGCAGGAGGTTCCCCTGCAAGGGCATCTGGTTCGGCTACGACAACGGGCAGAAGGCCTACGAGATGATGTCCGTCTATCAGGGAATGCTCGACCTCTACGACATAACGGGCGACAAGGCCCTGCTGAGCGGCACGACGAAGGCCGTGGAGCAGATCATCGACGAGGAGATCAACATAGCCGGCGCGGGCAGCATGATGGAGTGCTGGTACGGCGGGCGGGCCAATCAGACACGCCCTGCGGCCGACGAGATGGAGACCTGCGTGACCGTCACATGGATCACGCTGCTGAGGAGGATGCTCCGCGAGACGGGCGAGAGCCGCTACGCCGACCTTCTCGAGACTACTATATATAATGCGCTCCTCTCCTCGCTCAAAAAGGACGGTTCGCAGATCGACAAATACACTCCGCTCGAGGGCAGAAGGATCAGGGGCGAACAGCAGTGCGGCCTGGCCATCAACTGCTGCAATGCCAACGGTCCGCGGGGCTTCTCGGCCATTCCGCAGCTCGTCTACGGCGTGGGCGAAGGCAGCATAGCGGTCAATCTCTATATCCCCTCGGAGGCTACCATCAATGTGAGCGGCAGCAAGGCGCCCGTCAGCATCACTCAGAGCGGCGATTACCCCGTGACGGGCGACATGACGCTCCGGGTGAGCCTCAAGAAGCCCGCCAAGCTGCGCCTGTTGCTGCGCCGTCCCGCGTGGAGCAAGAACTTCTCCGTCACGGTCAACGGCAGCCCCGCAGAGACCACGCTGGACAAGGGATATGCCGTGATCGACAGGGAATGGCGCGACGGCGATGCGGTAACAGTGAGCCTGGACATGCGCGGCCGTGTGGAGCGCCTCAATGGTTATGACGCCATAGTGCGCGGCCCGATAGTGCTGGCCCGCGACAAACGATTCGGCGACGGGGACGTAGACGAGGTGGTGACCATCCTGGACAAGGACGGCTACATCGACCTCAAGCCCGTCAAGGCTCCCGAGTGGGCGTGGATGAGCTTCGCCGTGCCCGCAGTGGTGGGCGTGGACCGCGTAGAGCATGCCGGCGCCGTGGATGTCAACCTGTGCGACTTCTCCTCGACCGACAATATGTGGGAGAGCGACGGGCGCTACCGCGTGTGGCTCCCCGAGGCTCTCACAGAGCGCGACTTCATCCGCTGAACGCCCTTCCGCGCTCCCTCGCCGCAGAAAGGCCGCCGCAGGCGGGCCTGAATAGCGCCCGGAGCGCGGAGACGACATCCGGCAAATAACATAACATCAACAACAATAAAGTACAAAACCATCAACATGAGAACCACATTAATCGCAGCATGCCTGCTGGCCGCCACGGCCCTTCAGGCACAGACGAAGATTGAACTGGGTCAGGACAAGGTCCTGATGCACCACGGCGACAATGCAGAGTGGAAGAGCCCGACGCTCAACGAGAGCGGCTGGGGTACCTCCAATCTGGTCGGCAATGAGATCACACAGAGAGATACGTGGGCCTGGTATCGCATCCACTTCTATCTGCCGAAATCCATCATCAACAGCTCCGACATCCAGAAGGAACTGGTCTTCTCGCTGGGCAAGATGGATGACGTCGACATGACCTACCTCAACGGCGAACTTATCGGCAAGACGGGCTCCCTCAAGACCGACCCGAAGGGCTACAGCACCGCATGGGATGTCACGCGTATCTATCGTGTGCCCCTTAACAGCAAAGCCCTCAAATGGGACAGCGACAATGTGCTGGCCATACGCATCTACAACGGCGACGGTAACGGCGGCCTCTGCGGCGCGCCGTTCTACGCCTGGGTGCCCGGCCTTATCGATAACATGGATATCAAGGCCAAGTACGCCCAGATCAAGGGCCGCGAATTCGCTTCCTTCACGCTTACCAACAGCGGTCTGAAGATCCAGAAGGGCAAACTGGAATACCAGTATATGGACCCCGACAACGGCAAGATCATCAAGACCACCAAGAGCTCCGTCACCATCGGTAAGAAGAGCAGCAAGGTGATCAATCTGGCCGTGGACGAGAGCAATCCCTGCCGCATCCGCCTGGTCTACAGCAACGGCCACGCCACCAAGGCGGGCACCTATGTGCCTATCCTCACACCGCGCGAGCCCGAGACTCCGCTGCTCAACACCGTGGGCCGCTACGGTCTGCGCCCGGGCTCTCCGCTCTACTACAAGATACCGACCACGGGCGTTCGCCCCATCCGGTTCACCGTCACCAATATGCCCGAGGGCCTCAAGCTCGATGCTGAGAACGGCATCCTGAGCGGCTCGGTCAAGACGCCCGGCGAATATGTCCTCAACATCAAGGCCGAGAACGCCAAGGGCTCCGACCAGAAGCAGATGACCATCGTCGTGGGTCAGAAGATAGCCCTCACGCCGCCTATGGGCTGGAACAGCTGGAACTGCTGGGGCCTTAGTGTGAGCCAGGAGAAGGTGAAATCCTCCGCCCAGGCTATCATCGACAAAGGCCTTGCAGACTACGGCTACGCATACATCAACATCGACGATGCATGGGAGGCCGCCAAGCGCAATGCCGACGGCACGATAAGCCCCAATGAGAAATTCCCCGACATGAAGGGCCTTGGCGAGTGGCTTCACTCCCACGGCCTCAAGTTCGGCATCTACTCCTCTCCGGGCCGCGTGACCTGTGGCAACTATCTCGGATCACTCAATCACGAGAAGCAGGACGCCGAGACCTACAACTCGTGGGGCATCGACTACCTCAAGTACGACTGGTGCTCCTACGGCGAGGTGTACAATCAGGAGCACGACGCCACCGTCGGAGCCTTCATCCGCCCCTACCTCAAGATGGAGCAGTACCTCAGGGCTCAGCCGCGTGACATCTTCTACAGCCTCTGCCAGTACGGCATGGCCGACTCGTGGCGCTGGGCCGAGTTCGTGGACGCCAACTCATGGCGCACGACGGGCGACATCACCGACTCGTGGCGTTCGCTCTATGACATAGGTTTCGTGCAGCAGCGCAAGCTCTACCCCTACGGTCAGCCGGGCCACTGGAACGACCCCGACATGCTGATTGTGGGCAAGGTGGGCTGGAGCGCCAACCTGCGCGACACACGCCTCACCTACGACGAGCAGTACACCCACATCTCGCTCTGGGCTCTCCTGGCCGCCAACATGCTCATCGGCTGCGATGTGAGCCAGATGGATGAGTTCACCAAGCGCCTCCTCTGCAACCGGGAGGTGATCGCTGTTAATCAGGACATCCTCGGCAAGCAGGCCAAACCGGTAGTGACCGACGGAAAGATCGAGATATGGATGCGTCCGCTCGCTGACGGTTCGCACGCCATCGGCATCTTCAACCTCGGCGGCGAGGACAAGATGGTCAACCTCTCCTCCTACTACAGCGCCATGGGCATCTCCGCGCCGAAGGGCATCCGCGACCTCTGGCGCCAGAAGGACCTCAGCACCACCGACACCAGTTATTTCATCCCGACGCACGGCGTCAAGATGCTCAAGCTTAAGTAACGAAATTCCTCTACCCTCTATAGAGCCCCGCCGCGCACCATCGTGGCGGGGCTTTATGCTAAAAGACCGTTGTGCGCGGGAAATAACTGGGAGGGCCGCTGCCCTCCCAGCTAATGCGGCCCCAAAGTATGCCCTCATTCACCAGCTTCGCTAATGTATCTTCGCAATTCGAAAACCATGCGCTTTTCCCGCTTTTTCGAAAAGGTAATTCCCGACACTCAAAAAACCGTCCCGCATTTTGGGATACTCACATAGGACGTGAGGAAAACTACATTTGAGATGTTTCTCCTCGTCTCAAATGTAGTTTTGGCCTTCCGGGTGCGCTGAAAATCAAGATATTAGGAAGACCCCCAAACAGCCTTTTCTTAGCCTCGGAAACGGGGCTCCGGAATCCGGAAAACATTTGCCGGAGGCAGCATTTCCTTCCGCAGCGCAGATGTGTGATTTGGCGGAGCCTCAATAACAGAATACGGGGGCATTTTATTCACTCTCTGAGATATTTCCCGGGCCGGGGCGAATGATATGTCAGATGTGTTTCGTAACTTTGTGGCAATAAAGCCAGACAGATATGACAAAATTCAAGAGAATACTCCTCAAACTGAGTGGCGAGAGCCTTATGGGCGCTCAGAAATACGGCATCGACCCCGTCAGACTGGGGCAGTACGCCGAGCAGATCAAGGCGGCCGCCGAGAGCGGCATTGAGATAGGCATCGTGATAGGCGGCGGCAACATCTTCCGCGGCCTGAGCGGCGCCGGCAAGGGTTTCGACCGGGTGAAGGGCGACCAGATGGGCATGTGCGCCACGGTCATCAATTCGCTCGCGCTCAGCAGCGCCCTCGGAGCAATCGGCGTGGACAGCCGTGTGCTCACGGCCGTGCGCATGGAGCCCATAGGCGAATATTACAGCAAGCAGAAAGCCCTCGACTATCTGAAGAGCGGCAAAGTGGTCATCTTCTCGGCCGGCACGGGCAACCCGTACTTCACCACGGACAGCGGCGCCGCGCTGAGGGGCATCGAGATAGAGGCCGACGTGATGCTCAAGGGCACACGCGTGGACGGCGTCTTCACGGCCGACCCGGAGAAGGACCCGACGGCCACGAAATTCTCCACCATCACCTTCGACGAGATCTACTCTCACGGGCTGCGCATCATGGACCTCACCGCCACGGCGCTCTGCATGGAGAACCATCTGCCCGTCTATGTGTTTAACATGGACAAATACGGCAATCTGGGGCGCGTCCTCGCCGGCGAGCCTGTAGGCACGTATGTGCACAATTGATTTCCCATCACGCATCACAACTTTAATATCCGATAAGCAATGAAAATCGCAAGACTATTACCGATGGCCGCCCTTGTCCTCCTGCTCTCAGGCTGCGGCAAGAGTGATCCCGTCCCCATGTTCGTCGGCACATACACCGACAAGGGTTCCGACGGCATCTATTCCTATTCCTTCGACCAGGAGAGCGGCAAAGCCTCCCCGCAGCACTCCGTCAAGGTGACCAACCCGAGCTACCTCACACTGGTGTCCGAGGACTCGTGCATGTACTGTGTCAGCGAGGGTGAGGGAGACAACGCGTCGGTCAGCGCCTACCATGTGGGCATGCGCAGCGGCCGTATGCTGTTCATCAACCGCGTCTCGGCCCACGGCGACGACCCGTGCCACCTGATGACCTACACCAATCGCCTCTTCGTGGCCAACTACGGGTCGGGCAATATCAGCATGTACGACATAGACCGCGACGGCTCCATCTACGATACCGGCGAGAAGCTCTCGTTCAATAATCCCTCCTACGGCGACTCGACGCGCCAGAGCTCATCGCACATTCACCAGCTCGTCAAGGCTCCCGACGGCCACTTCATGTTCGCCGTAGACCTCGGCGGCGACTGCATCTACAAGTACGAGCTACGCCCGACCTTCAAGGAGGGCACGCCCGCCAAAATCGACCTGCCCAAGGGCTGCGGCCCGCGCCACATAGCCTTCACGCCCGATGCCAGGACGATGTACGTCATTACCGAACTGAGCGATGAGGTGCTGGTCTTCGACTACAACGCGGACAACGGCGATGTGAAGCTCCGGCAGAGAGTCAAGGCTTCGGACGCAGGCGCCCGAGGCGGTTCGGAGGTGGAGGTGAGTCCTGACGGGAAGTACCTCTACGCCGGTGTAAGGCTCAAGAACGACGGCGTGGCTATCTTCAAGATCGGCGCAGGCGGCACGCTCAAGAAGGTGGGCTATCAGAAGACCGGCCGTCACCCGCGCATGTTCAAGATCACGCCCAACGGCAAGTTCCTGCTCGTAGCCTGCCGCGACGACAATGTGATCCAGGTGTACAAGCGCGACGCCGAGACGGGCCTGCTGGAGAACACCGAACGCGACATCAAGGTCAGCCAGCCTTCCTGCATTGCCTTTGGCGATGCCACGGCATGGTAGGCATGACATCCCTGTAACACTTAGGCAGCCACGGCTCTCATCAGGGCCCCGGCTGCCTAAGTGATGTTATATGATATGAATACTATCCATTCCTCTCTGTACTCCTGCGGCGGGAAGGCACTCCGCCGGCGGCGTAACATTCCCCAAACTCACTCTCCCTATGACCGATGACCTTTATGTAAACCTTGTCAGGCAACTGCCCTTCACTCCCGGCAAAGACCAGCGGCGGGCGCTCGAGGTGATGGCGCGCTTCGCCGAGTCGAAGGTCGAAGGCGCGGCGCTGATACTGCGGGGCTACGCCGGCACGGGCAAGACCTCGCTCGTGAGCGCCATGGTGCGCGCCCTCACCGACATAGGCCGCGAGACAGTGCTGCTGGCCCCCACTGGGCGCGCGGCGAAGGTGTTCTCCCACTACTCCGGCGCCAAGGCCTACACCATCCACAAGGTCATCTACCGCCAGAAGGCGTTCAACGGCGAGGACACCAAGTTCTCCCTCGACTTCAACAAGCGCAGGAACGCCATCTTTATCGTCGACGAGGCTTCGATGATCTCGCAGCAGGACGGCGGCAGCATCTTCGGCAGCGGGCGGCTGCTGGACGACCTTATCCAGTATGTCTACGCGGGCTACGGCTGCAAGATGCTCCTCGTGGGCGACACGGCACAGCTGCCTCCGGTGGGCGACTTCGAGAGCCCCGCCCTCTCGCCCGAGGTGCTCGACACCTACGGCCTGAGAGCCTACGCCGTGGAGCTGAAAGAGGTGATGCGTCAGGACAAGAGTTCCGGCGTACTGGCCAACGCCACCGACCTGCGCAATCATATCGCCGCCGGCGAGGACGGGCTGATCCCCAAGGTGGACAGCAAGGGCTACGACGACCTCCGCTTTGTCAACGGCGCGGAACTCATGGACACAATAGAGAGCTGCTACGATGACGCGGGCGAGGACGAGACGATCGTCATCACGCGCTCCAACAAGCGCGCGGAGGAGTACAACATGGGCGTGAGGGCCATGATCTACGGTCGCGAGGAGCAGATCAGCGTGGGCGACCGGATAATGGTGGTCAAGAACAACTACTACTGGACGGAGAAGGCCGCGGCGACCAATCCTTCGCGCCACGCGGCGGAGACGGACTTCATAGCCAACGGCGATGTGGCTGTGGTGGAGCGCATCGGGGAGTTCAGCGAGATGGCAGGCTTCCACTTTGTCGACGCGGATATCACCTTCCCCGACTACGGCGACATGTCGCTCCATGTGCGGCTTCTGCTCGACACGCTCACCAGCGGCAGTCCGTCGCTCTCGCGCGAAGACTCGCTGCGGCTCTACGAGGCGTGCATGGACCGCTATGCCAACCTGCGCACCAAGCGCTCGCGGCTCAGGAGACTGCGCGAAGACCCGTTTTACAACGCCATGCAGATCAAATACGCCTACGCCGTCACCTGTCATAAGGCCCAGGGCGGCCAGTGGAGCCGTGTCTTTCTCGACCAGGGCTTCATCACGCCCGACATGGCGGACATCAACTATCTCCGATGGCTCTACACCGCCTTCACGCGCACCACAGAGCGCCTTTACCTCATCTCGTGGCCCATGTCACAGCGCATGGAGCAGAGCGACTGGGACTGATTCCCCGACAATCACCGCAGCATCATTCAGCAGTCCTTCGTCTCCGCCGCAATAGCGAAGGCGCGGCGCTTCATGCGCGGGTACATGACGATCATGGCGAGGGAGCGAACGGTAAGGTAGCTGAGAAATGAGGCCCAGAGGGCGTAGTTGCCGCCGGAATGGAGGAACAGAAGCAGCGGAATGAAGAAGCCCGCCGCGGAAGCCATCGAGGAGTAGAGCATGAGGCGCGAAGCCGTGGCGCCGACGTACACGCCGTCGAGCAGGAAGGCCGGCGCCGAGACGATGGGGATCATAGCGACGAAGGGAAGAAACGTGAGGGCGCAGTCGATCGTGGCGCGCTCATCGGTGAGCAAACTGAGAAACGCTCCGCCGCCCGCCGCATAAAAGACGAAGAACACCAAGGCCACCGCGGCCGTAACGCCGCTCGTCACCCGCACCATAAGCGCGAAATCAGTCCTGTCCGAAGCCCCGATATAACGCCCCGAGAGAGCCTCGGAGGCGAAGGCCAGCGCATCGCTCACGTAGGAAAAGATGGTGAAGAACTGCATCAGGAGCGCGTTGGCGGCCAGCGGGAGAGCGCCGAGGCGCGCGCCGACGACGGTGAAGCAGGACATCACGGCCACGAGGAACAGCGAGCGCAGGAAGATGTCCTTGTTGATGGAGAAGAAGCGCCTGAGGCCGTCGCCCGTCACTGCGCGGCTGAGCGGCACACGCGGCAGGGAGCGCGAATAACTTCTGCGCCACAGCCAGAGGCACAGCAGCAGTCCGGAATACTCGCCGATGACCGTCCCCGCGGCTACGCCCGCCACACCGAGGTGGAAGCAGTAGACCAGGACGAGGGAAGCGATGATGTTGACGATGTTCTGCGACACGGCGACATACATCGGAAAGCGCGAGTTCTGCATGCCGAGAAACCAGCCCGAGAAGGAGTACATGCCCAGCACTGCGGGGCCGCCGAGGATGCCGATGCGGAAATAAGTCACTGCAAACGGGCGCACCGACGCGGGACATCCCACCAGGTCGAAGGCCACAAGGCTCACCAGCGGACTGAGAATGACAAGCGCCAGGCCGATGGAGAGCCCGAGAAACAGGGAGCGGACCAGCTGCACACTGATGTCGCGGTAGGCATGTGCGCCGTAGGCCTGCGACACAAGGCCGCTCGTCCCCATCCGGATGAAGCCCATGAGCCAGTAGAGCACATTGAAGATCAGGCCGCCCACCGCGATGGCGCCGATGTACACCTCCGACCCGAGATGGCCCGTGATGGCGGTGTCCACCAGCGAGAGCAGCGGCACGGAGATGTTGGAGATGAGGGCGGGCACGGCGATGGCCATCACCCTGCGCATCATGGGGCGCACCCCGATATTCCCTGTGTTGTCAATGCTTGTCATTCTGTTCTTCTTCCGCCTCTCCGCCAGTCTTATCGCGGTCTGAGAAACGCAGCCACGGCATACCGTCCGGCTCTGATACTCTGCCGCCGGAGGCATCCGGTATGCCGTAATATTTTATTCTGAAAAATTCTGCTCCGTCCCCCGCCGCGGGAGATTTTTACAGTATAAGATTTTCCTTATTCCCTTTATTCTGCCTTCGGGGCCAAATCGGGCGCCTGCACTAAGCCTTCCCGGCGGGCGCGGAGAGGCCCAGGCTGCGGCGCTGCTTGAAGATGAGGGCGTCGCGGAGCATCTCCATGCGCTTCATCTCGTATCCGGCCTCGCGGGCCACGGCGATGGGGCGTGTGTAGAGGTAGTGGATCTCCATGGGGCGCCGCAGGTCGTAGTCCACCTTCATGCTCGGGGCGTAGGGCACCATGGAGCGCGTGTAGGAGATCATCTTGTCGGCAAACGCCCGCCCCACTGTCTCCACGCCGCAGGCTGCGGCCGCGTCGGTCACCTCGTACATCAGGTCGCGGACGAGCGCGGCGGAGGCGTCGTCGGCGAGCAACTCATCGGTGCGGGCCTCGAGGAGGACGGTGAGCCCGTTGAAGGGCATGTTCCACACGGCCTTTTTCCATCGCGCCTCGCCATAAGGGGTCTCGTGGGCCTCGACGCCGGCCTTGCGGAAGTCGGCCACCACGGCGCGCAGCCTGTCCATATCGCAGTGGCCGTAGCCGGCGATGTTGATGCTGCCCTGGTCGAAATGGTCCACTACGCCGGGCTTTGTCTTGGCGCTGCAGATGAAGGCGAGGCCCGCCGCGATGGACACAGTGGGGAACATGCGCTGCACATCCTCCTCGAGGCCGATGCCGTTCTGGATGAGGAGCACCAGCGTGTCGGGCCCGAGGAGCGGAGGCAGCAGCGTGGGCAGCAAGCGTTCGTTGGTCGTCTTGAGGCCCACTATCACCACGTCGCACTCCGGCATATCCGCCGGCGAGGAGAAGGCCCGGACATCGCCGAGGGTGAAACTGCCCGCGGGCGAGTTGACCCTGAGGCCGTGAGCCCGCACATAATCGTAGTCGCTGTGGAAGAGGAAGCTGACATCGCAACCCGCGTGGGCCAGACGCGCTCCGTAGTAGCCGCCCACAGCTCCCGTTCCTATTATACCGTATCTCATAATTCTCTATTTCCTTGCAAATTTAGGCATTTATATATTATGCCCACACAATAATCAGGGCAGGCGCTACGTACTATAATTACACAAAGGACATATTGCCCGACTTTTTGCACAGAAATTTAGCATAATCGCCCAAAAGGCGCTATATTTGCAAACAATGAATTTCACTCTCCACAGAGACTACAGCATATTACCCGTTGTTATCGGCGTCGTACTAATCGTGTCGGCCATCCACACCATCACAGTCCTTACGACCTCGATGCTCCACACCTTCAACATCCTCGACTTCCTTGCCATGCTGAGCATCAACGAGCCGGCAGGCGGGTTCTCCGACCTGTTCTTCTACAACATCTCCAGCAAACTCATCTGGGCCATCCCGATGTCCGCTCTGACGTACGTCTTCGTGCGCGGCGGGGGCAGCGTGAGGCGCACCATCATCCTTATCCTGGCCATCGCGGCCATCGTGGCCGTCTCCGACCAGTTGTCCTGCCTCATCAAGCGCCTCGTGGAGCGCAAGCGCCCGTCGCACACGGTGGGCCTGAGCCTGCTGCTCCACTACGTCAACGGCTACCACGGCGGCCGCTACGGATTTGTCAGTTCCCACGCCGCCAACACGATGGCCGTGGCCGTGTTCCTCTGCCTGCTGCTGAGGCGCAAACTGGCCACCGTCACGCTGCTCGTCACCACCACGCTGATCTGCTTCTCGCGCATCTACCTGGGCGTCCACTTCCCCGGCGATGTGCTCAGCGGCACCTGCCTGGGCATCGTCATCGGCAGCATCTTCTACATCCTCATCTGCCGCTTCATGGGCCACGGCAAAGCGGTGGTCGTAGAGGACAAGCACAGCCTTGTGCCGCTCTCGCTGATAACCACCGTCGCCATCATCGCCGTCATCAGCGCCTGCGGTGTGTCGCTGTAGAGTGCGCCGCCCCGCCCGCCTGTGAGCGGGATGTGTTTATCAGGCAAAATAAGTTCCCCTACCCTTTTTAGATTAATGCTCCGCTGCCGCGGAAAATGCCCGTGCGAGCGGATAAAATTCTACTCGCAGATAAAATAATTTATCTCGTAGCAGACGATCGTTCTACTCGCAGATAAAATAATTTATCTCGCAGTAGAATTTCCCCGCCTGCGAGGTGCGGAATTTTACGCGCTTACTCATGCTCCGGGAATGCCTTCTGGTCGTCAGGGGGCATCCCGGAAATGTACCTTTGAGCGCGCATGAGATGAATATTCCCATTTTCCGAATACTCATTCGCGCACACTTCAAAAAACCTTCCGCATGCTAGGATGCTCACATAGGACCTGAGGGAAACTACATTTGAGGTAGTTGAAAACGTCTCAAATGTAATTTTGGCCTTCCGGGGACGCTGATTTTTAGGTAGTTGTAAAGGGCAAGAAATCGCCCTTGCCGGGGCCGCGAATGGGGGTAAGGTGAATCGATGAGCGCGGCGTTAACTGGGAGGGCCGCTGCCCGCCCAGCTATTTCTCCCGCATATGCATAATCGCGCATTCTTCGCGCACTTATGCGGCGGCTGGCGGCCGCTGAGGGCAACGGCCCTCCCAGCTATTTCTCCCGCATATGCATAATCGCGCATTCCTTCGCGCACTTAGGCGGTGGCAGGCGGCCGCTGAGGGCAGCGGCCCTCCCAGCTATTTCTCCCGTAATTCCTTTCGCG
>OMUV01000174.1 GCA_900314335.1 uncultured Prevotellaceae bacterium
GGCCCTCCCAGTTATTTCCCGCGCAAAGCCTAATCGCGCTTGTGGATTCCCGGCTATTTATCGCGCATATGCTAACACGAATCATAGTTATAGATGTAGTCACACGCCTGTGCGACTGATATAAATTCGCCATTCGAAAAGCGTGCGCTTTTTCCACTTGTCGAAGAAGCCATTTCCCTACACACAAAAAACACTTCCGCATACGCGGAAAACTACATAGGACCTGAGGAAAATTATGTTTGAGATGTTTCAAAACGTCTCAAACATAATTTCGCCCCACAGGGGACGTTGATTTACAATCTCTTGCAAAGGGCCCCGAAACGGTCTGAAAAGGGGTCGTTCCGACCGGATGAAATGGCGTAAGATCCTTTCTCCGGATGCCGGAAAACGACGCCGGCGGCGATCGCATGCAGAGGCCGCTTCCCGGGACAACACTCCTATTATATTATATGAGTCTTACCTATATTATATGCGTGCTCCATATAATATATATGCGTGTCCGACGGGTAAAACAGCATTATCCTGTACAAAATCCGCGCTTTTCGCCCCGCAGAAGGCCTTCTCAGGCCTCCGGCGGGGCTTTTTCTCATCATTTTGTGCACGCCCGGACGGAGAAAATACGCCGAAAGGCGACCCGGGGAGCGGGATGCGCTCTGCGGGCATATAGAAATTGCTAACCGTGAATGATAAAATAATATTTAAAACCACCAAAAAGTATCTTTAAGCCATGAAAAATTGCGTATAACATAAAAAATGTCGGTTTTAGCTCGATAAACGATGAAAATGTCGTACTTTTGTAATGAGATAAAACAATAAACACAGCGCTGAAATAAAAACGTATTAACAACATGAAGAAAATTGAAGCAATTATCCGCAAGACCAAGTTTGAGGATGTAAAGCAGGCACTCCTGGATGCCGACATCGAGTGGTTTTCATACTACGATGTACGCGGCGAGGGAAAGACACGTCAGGCGAGAATATACCGCGGCGTGATGTACGACACGAGTTGCATTGAGAGAATGCTATTGAGCATCGTCGTGAGGGACGTCAACGTGGAGCGCACTGTGAATGCTGTGATGAATGCGGCGAGAACGGGCGAGATCGGTGATGGCCGTATCTTCATCATCCCTGTAGACGATTCCATAAGAATACGTACCGGCGAACGCGGCGATATAGCCCTTTACAACGCAGAGCAGGAGAAATAACGAGACAGATAACGGCGTGCAGATGACCATCGCGGATCGGAGCATGCCAATGTAAAACAAACAAAAGACAATACAAAATGACTATACAAGACTTAGGAATATCACTTGACACGGTGTGGATGCTGCTTGCGGCAATGCTGGTGTTTTTCATGCAGCCGGGCTTCGCCCTCTGCGAGGCGGGCTTTACGCGCAGCAAGAATACGGCTAATATCCTTTTCAAGAACTTTGTAGATTTCATGATAGGCTCTCTGCTGTTCTGGTTTGTAGGCTTCGGCATCATGTTCGGCAGTGACGGTCAGGGCTTCATGGGAATGCCCAACTTCGGCGACCTCTCCTTTTACAAAAATGCCGCCGGCCTTCCCACCGAGGGATTTCTGATATTCGAGACGGTATTCTGCGCCACGTCGGCCACCATCGTCTCGGGAGCCATGGCAGAGCGTACCAAGTTTAACATCTACGTAGTCTACTCATTTGTTATCAGCCTCCTTATCTATCCTATCGAAGGTCACTGGACTTGGGGCGGCGGTTGGCTCTGCAACAGCGAGGCCGGCAGCTTTATGATGAACACGTTCGGCAGTGCATTCCATGACTTCGCCGGCAGCGCAGTAGTTCACTCCGTGGGCGGTGTGCTGGCATTCATCGGCGCCATAGCTCTGGGCCCGCGCCTCGGCAAATATGACAAGAACGGCAAGAGCCGCGCTATCCCTGGCCACAGCCTCAGCCTCGCAGCCCTCGGCGTATTCATCCTCTGGTTCGGCTGGTTCGGCTTCAACCCGGGCTCGCAGCTTGCAGCCTCCGGTGAGAGCAACCGCATAGCCATCAGCCACGTATTCCTTACCACCAACCTTGCTGCCGTAGCCGGCGGTCTGGCCACCATGTTCACCACATGGATAAAATACGGCAAGCCCTCCCTTTCACTTACGCTCAACGGCATCTTGGCCGGCTTGGTAGGCATCACGGCCGGTTGCGACGCGGTCTCCCCGCTCGGCGCAACGATTATCGGCGCAGTATGCGGCTTCGTACTGGTGTTCTCCATCGAGTTTATTGACAAGAAGCTCCATATCGACGACCCTGTAGGCGCCAGCTCCGTGCACGGCGTGTGCGGTATCCTCGGCACCATCATGACGGGCCTCTTCAGCGTGGGCAGCGGTCTCTTCTACGGCCACGGCGTCGGTTTCCTGGGTGCTCAGGTATTCGGCATCCTCGTCATAGACCTCTGGGCAGCGGCTACGGGCTGCATCCTGTTCTTCGGCATCAAGAAGCTCTTCGGTCTGCGCGTCACCAAGCGTATAGAGGAGGAAGGCCTTGACATCTATGAGCACGGAGAGACGGCTTACAACTGATACGCTTATTAATTCACGGAGTACCAACTGATAAAATGAGACGATTATGAAGACTTTTAGAATGTTATCGACCCTGTTTGCCGCCGCGCTTACTCTCTCGGCAGCAGCCCAGGACAAGGTGGAGACCACCGTGAGCGCAGACATCGTGAGCCGTTATATATGGCGCGGCTACGACTGCGGGCACGCCTCCTTCCAGCCCACGCTCGGCATAGGCTACAAGGGACTTAGCCTGAAGGCTTGGGGCAGTACCGGCATCACCGACTCCAAGGACACGCGCGAGCTCGACCTTACGCTGGCCTACGAGGTAGGAGGCTTCAATATCGGCATCACGGATTTCTGGTTTGATACCGGAGGCGAGAAATACTTCAGCTATGCGGCCCACTCCACGCTACACACCTTTGAGGCCAACATCGGTTACGACTTCGGGTTTATGAGCCTGCAGTGGTACACTAACTTTGCCGGCCACGACGGCTACACGAAGGAGGGCGGCGACAAGCGGGCCTACAGCAGCTATGCAGAGCTGGGCGTGCCGTTCAAGTTCGCCGGTTGCAGCTGGGACGCAGCGCTGGGCGTAGTGCCCTACGGTACGACATACTATTCCAAGGCCGACGGTTTTGCCGTGACTAATGTGTCTCTCAAGGCTTCTAAAGAATTTGCCGTAACCGATAAATTCTCTCCGGCAGTCTTTGCTTCAGTCACCGCCAATCCTTGTCTGCAGACGGCTTACCTGGTCTGCGGCATCACATTGCAACCGTGACGCATCTGTCATAGTACAGTACAATTTCTTCAGCAGGCGGCGGAGCTCTTTGGCAGAGCCCCGCCGTTTTCTGTGTATAAATAGCGATTTTCTGTGTCTGTATGGGAATGGCGATCGCATAGCGGACGACGCGCCTCTCAGGCAAGAGAGCGCGCTTCCGTGGCGGCAGCCTCAGGGCAGCGGCTCCGTGGCGGCCTTTAGCCAACTGAGCGCGGCGGCGTCTTCGCTAGCGGAGAGCAGCGGGGCGAGGCGGACGCGCACTGTGGCGTGGTAGTCGTTGAGCCAGGCCTTCTCGTCGGCGCTGAGCATGGACATCACGATCGGCGTCGTGGCTATGGGGCAAAGGGTGAGGGGCTCAAACTGTAGGAAGCTTCCGAACTCGCTCTCGCCGGCGGGGGCGATGAGCAGCGTGTTCTCCGTGCGCACGCCGAAGCGCCCTGCCAGATACAGCCCGGGCTCATCCGTCACGGTCATGCCCTCTCTCAGCGGTGCGGGCATATAGTTCATGCGTATCTGGTGAGGACCTTCGTGCACATTAAGGCGCGAACCGACGCCGTGCCCCGTGCCGTGCCCGTAGTTCATGCGTTCTCTCCACATGGCGTAGCGCGCCGCGAGGTCTATCTGCGTGCCGCTTGCCCCGTCGGGGAAGACACATCGCGAGAGGGCGATGTGGCCCTTGAGCACGAGGGTATAGACCCTCCGCTCCTCCTCCGTGAGCGGCCCGAGGGGGATGGTGCGCGTGATGTCGGTGGTGCCGTCGACGTACTGAGCGCCCGAGTCCAGCAGCAGGAAGCCTCGGCGGGGCAGCGTGACGTCGGTGGCGGGTGTAGCCTCGTAGTGGACGATGGCGGCATGGGCTCCGGCGGCGGCAATGGTGGCGAAGCTAAGGCCGCGGAAGGACTCGTCACGCGCGCGGAGGGACGTGAGCATCTCGTCGACGCCCATCTCGGTGATGCCGCGGGCCACTGCGTCGTCCAGACGGCTCAGGAAGCGCACCATGGCCACACCGTCCCTCAGCATGGCGCTGTGGAAGCCCGCTATCTCGGCGTCGTTCTTCACGGCCTTCATGCTCTCGGCCGGCGAGGGGGCGAAGATGCGACGACCGGGGGCGAAGAGCTCCGCCACGCGGCAGTTCACCTTGTCCGGCAGCATCGTGATGTGCGGGTCGAGGCGTCGGAGGGCATCGGAAAGGCCGTCGTAGGGCGCTGTGGCGATGTTCTCGCTCTCCAGGTAGCGGCGCACATCGGGCGTGAGGCGCTCTGCAGGCGTCAGGAGCACGGAGCCGCGCGCGGTGAGCAGCAGGTAGGCCACGAAGACGGGATTGTACTCCACGTCCTGCCCGCGGAGGTTGAGCGTCCAGGCGATGTCGTCGAGGGCAGTGAGCAGAAGCGCGTCGGCGCCACGGGCTGCGGCGGCGGAGAGCAGGCGTGCCACCTTGCTCCGGCAGCTCTCGCCCGCGTACTCCAGCGGCTGCACCTCGACAGCGCAGTGCGGCACAGCCGGGCGTCCCTCCCAGACAGAGTCAAACGGGTCATCGGTGAGGCGGAGAGCTATGCCGCTTCCTCCCAGCGCGCTCCTCAGGGCCTCCGCTCCCGCGGGCGTCATCACGGCGGCGTCTGCGCCCACCGTGTCGCCCGCACCGAGCTCCGCGCAGAGCCACTCCCCTATCGACGGCGTATCGGGCAGCCCGTCGCGCATGAGGACGAAAGGCGTACCCTCCAGCACGTCGGCGGCGTAGAGATAATAGCGAGAGTCCGTCCAAAGGGCTGCCGTCCCCAGCGTCACCACCGCAGTGCCCGCCGAACCGTCGAAGCCCGAGATGTAAGCCCTCGACTCCCACCTCTGAGGGGTGTACTCGCTGCCGTGCGGGTCGGTAGAGGGTATGATCACCGCGCCGAGACCCTCCCGGCGCATCCACTCTCGCAGGCGCTCCACACGCTCTGCGATAACTTTTGCCTTTGCTGTATCCATAGCTTTCTGTTTATTTTCAGGTCTCAGGAATTTATTCTCTGCAAAGTTAACAATAAGCCCGTGCCCGCCGCAGAAGCCCGCGGGAATATTTCGGCGCTGTTTAGCATAGATTAAAAAAATGCGCAGCATAGGCAAAAATGTGCGCAAAACGACCGCTTTTACCTAAAATATTCTTACTTTTGCTACTCAAACGAATAGACAGAGAATTAATTCCGGGAAGACGAGTAATAACATCGGGAATAACATCGACATGACCAAGCAGATATTGAGCGTTGAGCGTGTGATAGACCAGAAGTTGGGCAAACGGGCCCACCTCGTGCCGAAATGGCTGGTGAGCTGGCTCAAGAAGACTATCCACCAGGACGAGATGAACCGCTACCTGACGCGCGTAGACGGCATGACGGGCATTCCATGGCTCAAGGAGACTGTGAAATATCTCGACTTTCATGTCACGGTCGAGGGCGAGGAGAATCTGCCGCCCGCAGACAAAGGCCCTTATACATTCGTGTGCAATCATCCCCTGGGCGGGCCCGACGGCATAGCCATCGGCGCCGAACTGGGCAGCCGCTACGACGGGCGCCTGAAATATATAGTCAACGACATTCTCATGTTCATCCCCGGGCTCAAGCCTCTGTGCATCCCGGTCAATGTCACGGGTTCGCAGAGCCGCAGCATGCCGCGCCTCATAGAGCAGGGCTTCGCGAGCGACGACAACATCCTCATGTTCCCCGCAGGCCTGTGCTCGCGCAAGATCCACGGCGAGATCCACGACCTGCCCTGGCGCAAGACTTTTATCACCAAGAGCGTGCAGTATAAGCGCGACGTGGTGCCGATGCACTTCTCGGGGCGCAACTCCGACCGCTTCTACCGTCTGGCGTCCTTCTGCAAGGCCATCCACTCCCCCGTCAACATCGCCATGCTCTTTCTCCCCGACGAGTGCTACCGCAACGCCCACGGCCACTTCACGCTGAAAATCGGTAAACCCATACCGTGGCAGACTTTCGACAAGACACACACCCCCGCAGAGTGGGCGCGCTATGTGGAGAGCATCTGCTACAGCCTATAATATATAATGTATAGTCACACCATAAGAATATGGAAGAAAAGATAATCGATCCGGTGCCCCGCGAGCTGCTGCTCAAGGAGCTGACACCGGACAGGCGTCTAAGGCAGACCAACAAACGCGATAATGAGATTTACGTAGTGACATATCAGAACGCGCCCAATGTGGTGCGCGAGATAGGCCGGCTGCGCGAGATAGCCTTCCGCACGGCCGGAGGCGGCACGGGCAAGAGCTGCGACCTCGACGAGTTTGACACCATGGAGGTGCCCTACCGTCAGCTCATCGTCTGGAGCCCCGAGACGCAGGAGATATTGGGCGGCTACCGCTACTTGCCCGGCAAGCTCTTCAAGTTTGCCCCCGACGGGCAGCCTATCCTGGCCACGAGCCACATGTTCCACTTCTCCGACCGCTTCATCCACGACTACCTGCCCTACACGGTGGAGCTCGGGCGCTCGTTCGTAGCGGTGGAGTATCAGAGCTCCCGCCCGGGGGCCCGCAGCCTGTTCACCCTCGACAATCTCTGGGACGGCCTCGGCGCCCTCACCTTCCTCATCGAGGATATGAAATATTTCTTCGGCAAGATGACCATGTACCCCTCCTTCGACCGCAAGGGCCGCGACATGATCCTCTACTTCCTCCAGAAATACTTCGGCGACAAGGACAAACTCGTCACAGCCATCCATCCCATAAGCATCGATACGCCCGCCGACTACCTCGAAAAGCTCTTCTCGGGCGGCAACTTCAAGGAGGACTACCGCATCCTCAACACCGAGGTGCGCAAACTGGGCTTCAACATCCCGCCCCTGGTCAACGCCTACATGGGCCTGAGCCCCACGATGAAAATGTTCGGCACGGCCATCAACGACACCTTCGGCGACGTGGAGGAGACCGGCATCCTGATCGATGTCGACGAGATATTCGAGGAGAAGCGCATCCGCCACATCAACACCTTCGTGCAGGAGAACCCCGACTCGCTCAATATCCTGCGCGATGTGCTCCGCGCCCCGGGCAACAAGCGCACGAAATAGCGCCCCGCCCCACTGATGGCCCCCGCGCCGCTCCTTTCCGCCCGCCGCACACGCATATATATTATTATACGAAATGCCCCGGCGCCCTGAAGCGAGGTAACGGAGCCCGCAAGCGCAATACAATGCGAGGGGAATGCAACCGCGGCGCCAGGCAAAGCAATTGCGGAAGCTACGGAGAGAATTGAGAGGCTGCGGAATAGCATAAGAAATAAATCCTGCCCTATAGGAATTAGTACAAGGCATGCAACTTCGGTTTGCGTGCCTTGTTTTTATTGTCCCAAATGGGGAGGAATGAGATCGCCAATGCTGGGAATTGCACGCGGTAATATATTGCGCGATAAAT
>OMUV01000034.1 GCA_900314335.1 uncultured Prevotellaceae bacterium
TAATATGTTATAAACAATTAATAATCAGAAGCCTGCATTTAATTAGTAGACCCTAAAGTAGTAGCCAAAGATGGTCTTCGCCTGCTCAGGGAGTAGTACCGACATCACCTCCCTGATGTATCGGTAGATGGTCCAGCCGGCGGGCTGACAGAAATAAGACGGCACTTCATCGCGCTCCAGATATGGCTGCAATGTCTCGTAAGCCTCCCGGAACTTTTTCTCTTTGCCCAGACTGTACGCCCGGCTGACGATAGGGCTGAGGCGTAGAACATTTTCTTTTGATTCTCTCTCTTCCCGATTCATATAGCATTAAAAGAAAAGCGTATTGTTGATTTTCGTTATGATGTCGATATTTATCTTCTGCCCGATGATTTTCATGGCTCGCATCTCGTCGGTAGAAATAGGACAGACGATGATACTATCGTGATTGTCGTAGAGGGCTTGTACCTCAGCCAGATCTGTCTTGATCTGTTCGCAGATATTCCTGTCTGCGTTTGCGAGGAATATGGATCTCTGTATGCGGAAGCATCCTTTGTCCTCAAGATATTTGGATACAACCCGCCGTACCTTATTGCTTTCGATATCGTACATTACAAAAAACAGCATATCAGTAGCTTTTCGTTCCTGTCTGTTGATAACACCTATTAAGAAGTCCACTCTGTCTTTCAGCGAAGCCATCTCCTCTGTATTGCCGGTAACTCTGTTGATGGCCGGAGAACCTTTTAATCCGGCATGCGCCAGACGTCGCAGGATTTCGATATAAGGCAAAGGTTCTTTCTTTTTTCGCATAAGCGATAGTCGTTATCTGATACTAATAAGACAGTTCACTTGTGTCTGCCAGAAAAGAGCGCGTAATGTCGGCGATGAGATGATTAAGCTCATCGTCTGTACCTCTGCGTGTTGTCTCCACTACGCTGTATCCCCTCTTGCCGTAGAAAAGGTTTAGTTCTCCTTTCCGTAGTCCCAGCCTGCAGCGTATTTTCTTGGCATATTGAATGTTGATTACTTCATACACTTCAATGCCTGTCGTTCTGATTTTGTCGCAAAGAGGCTCAATGATGTCATCCAGCTGTGCCGGAATATATGCTTCGCGCTTGATGACAGGAGCATTAGGCATAAGAGTGCTGCGAATCTTATCCATGATGTCTTTAGTCGGGTCCTTTGGCTGGGGTTCGTGGGTGGAGTTTTGCTTCTGTTCTTTTTCCTGCTTTTTCTTCAGGTCGAATATGGATAGAGGGTTGTCGATCTGTATGAATTCAGAAAGGTCAACCCCATCTGCAGCTTCGTTAAAATAGGAGTCGGCATCAACGCTGACAAAACAGGCACGTGTTACATCAGATGTACATGAGTCCACTACTTGGTCGATGTCAAGACTCTTAGCAAAAGAATCGGAGAAGGCCTTGTAGAAGATCTTGTATAATCCACTATCATAGCATCGAACTTTAAGCCGGAACATCACCTTCAGACCATCTTCGCTTGGCGAGGTAAAGCACATCATTACGCGACTGTCAGCGATGATCTTCTTTTTAAGAGCCTCCACGTCTATTTTCTTTGCGGACAGATGATCGATATCAATGATAAAATTCTCGGTATAAGCAAAGTTTTCGGTGCGCCTATATGGAGGGTTAAATATTCCGCACACGATGTAGGGTAGCTGCCGCTTTAGCTGTGCGTAGCGTTTGGTATCTAAGGAATAGACGATACGCAGCTGTTGTATGGCAGAGAGAATCCTGGGCTTAGGGTGGACTAAACTGTGGAAGAAATACTCCTCTTGTACCTTGCGAAGCGGGTCGGCCGGCGATTGGATATTGTTGCCAAACATCAACATCATTCGTACTTTTTAAAGGTTTGTGCCAGCGACTGTGCATAGATGCTTATCTGAGTGAGTCGCGAGCGTTGTGTCCCGTTGACATTGATGATTTCATCAAGGTAGTCGTTGAGAGACTGTATAAGCACCCTGCGCCCCAAGGGCTCCAGCCAGTAACTATTGTCCTCCCGTACTGAGTAGAATTCATCTGTCACCACATTCTGAGCCAGAAGAGTATAGACGACATAATCCACCCAAATGCGATACAGCTCAATGACATCATAGACCAGTACCGGTCTATTGTAGTCGTCTCGATGCATGACACCGACGTAAGGATCTATACCTGCCTTAATGAGCGCACCTTCTATGCGTCCGTATAAAATGCCGTAGCCATAGTTGAGAAAGGCGTTGGTAACATCCATAGCCGGATGCTGGGAGCGTTCCTTAAAGCGCATAGGCTCGGGCAGAAACGAATTGATGGTGGAGAAATAGACATTAGCGGCGCGTCCTTCCCATCCACGCAGACTTGGGGCTATGTCGTTTACGATCTCTCCCTTTAGAGCCTTGACCTTAGTGCGATAGTCCTCTATCCTTGCGATATTTTTGTCCACATCGACATCGATGTCATCCCGTTTGCAGAATAACAGCATCAGGGCCTGCTGATTTTCCATCTTTTTATCTATGACACTTTTTATCCATTCCATTGCAGCCTTGGAATATACAAAGTTGAGTTGTCCTTTCCTTATAGTAGATATAGAACCAAAGCGCGGGCTCCAGATGCGGCCCATAGGATTGCCGGACTTGTCCATGAAAATGATCTCTATCTCATGTTCTATGGCGAGGAGTACGGCATCGCTCGTGATTTGCGCGCCACGGCTTATCTGTATGCTGGAGATACCGACTGCGGGGAGCCGCTGTCTGCCGTCGGAAGATGTTATGACAAAGCTCTCTCCTTCGCGGTTGAGCGATACGCCATATGTGTTCAGGATTAGTTCCATGCTTTTTTATTGCCTTTAGTTTTAGTAATCGCGGAAAGCTACAAAGTGGAATAGCGAGATCTTTTCTCCATTGCTGTTCTCCTTGACTATGCGCTCTGAGGTGGAGGCCACGCAGCGGATACCCCGTGACTTAAACAAGGAGACTATATTATAGGTAAGTGTCATCTCTCCCATGACATGTACTGTCACCTCACTTTCCTGATACGCATCCATCACGCAATCTACGATTTCCTGAGCCTGATTCTCAATTTCATTTTCACTCCATGTGGGAAGCACGTCAGGGAAGGGTATGTCAACTATCTCGCCATACTTTTGCGCTGCGGCTTTCTGTTCTTCGCTCCAGGAAGCCGAAGGGTGGTTGGACAGGTTGACTAAGACACGTCTGGCGCGCACTTTTGCCTCGTAGTGGCCTGGGAGAGTCGCGCGGAAGCTTTGGAGAACCTTTGCGATATTTTTTTTGATGTTCTCGGGTTTTTGCGGATCCCGCTTTGATCTGAACCCGGCGTGATTGTAGTCATTCCTGGTCTCGGAGATGTTGTTGAAAGCATTGTATACTGCAGGCTGCGAGAGTAGAGGGTCGTTGAGAAGCTCTGTCAATTTCTCCATTTTATCCGGATCGACGTCCCATTCTGATGGCGGGAGATTCTTAAACTTTATGATGAATGCCGAATTGATCAGCTTCCTGCCTTCTTCGTCGTTTATCCGTATGCCGTGGCGCTCGCAGAAAAAAGTGACTTCGCCTTCCTCCAGAATTGTGGCAGCCTGCTGGTAGAGATGATTGTCATAGCACCACCCTGCAGCGTCGAGGCAATTGTTTTCGGAGCTTCCGGGCTCGGGCAGGGCTTCGGTTATCTTCTCGAGAATCGGTTCGAGTGGCTTTATTACAACCTCGCCCAATCTGTCTGCCTGTTCCTTGATTTCGTGTAGTTTTTTGCCGCTGCAGATGTCCAGACCCCGGCATGTCAGACGCTCGTCAACAAAGGTTTTGAGCGTTTTGACAAACGTATTGAGCTTTTTGTTATCGTCGCTCCTCGTCGCCTCGTCTTTTTGCAGCAGTCTGATGGAGCCGTTGGTCAGATCGCTCATCTTGTCGACATACCCGTTCTGTAGGAAGTCTGCAGCAGCTGTGGTCCACTCCTGCATCTGCGACAATGGCTCGAGGTCGATGATGGGTGCAGGCTTCTCGCCTCTGTCGCTCACCTCGTAATTGCCGTATGTGATGCTTTTCACCATGGTATTTTTGAGAAATTTGGCATAGTTGCCCAGCACCAGAATGAGCATAGGCAGATAGCGGAATCCATGGGTGATGTCGAAATACAATTCATCGCAGTCCTCAATCTTTGAGAACACAGTTTCGAAGATTTCCCAGATCTCTGTCTCGTTATTGCCCATCGGGAGAGACGTGACCGGAATGACTGCCGGGAATCTGTCTTCTCCAATCTCCCTCTCAAGAGTTTTCAGACATGTTCTGAGGCCTTCACCCGGGATAGGCTCATTTGTCTTAAGATTTATCTGCCCGTCGTCTATCCAGTTTCTCTTCTCGGCTTCGTCCGTCAGCAGGATGTATGCTGCGTCTCTGTCGTGACTCCATTCTCCGTCCTTTGTCAGCATTCTGAGAGTGGACACCTGGATGAACCGTGTCCTGCCGAAGGACTCATTGTCTTTGCAGTATTCGCATTCTCCGTAGTTGCTGGCTCCCAGCACAGAGATAAAAACTTTTCTTGCCATATATTGTTACTTGTTTTTATACGATATAAAAGTCATCGGCGATATAGAGAGTCTCGCTGGCCCTTGTTATGGCTGTATAGAGCCATTGGTATGTCGTGCGGTCGGGCATATGACTCATCTTGCGCGGTATGTCTACAAACACCTTTTCCCATTCGCCGCCCTGCGACTTATGACATGTAATGGCGTAGCCATACACGGCACGGAGGGCGTTGAGATAGGGATCATCGTTCAAATCTTGCTGAAACTTCTTTGTGTCCTCTTTTACATCGTTGGATCTCTCTCTCCGGTAGAAGTCGATAAAGAGGTCTTTCTGCTGTTCCTGAGTGAGGTTAATCTGGTTGGCATAGAGAATATCCTCGATGAGCAGGACGCTGTATTTCTGCTTTGAAGCGAGCTCTTCCACTTCTACATTTATGAATGTAAGGCCGGCTCTCATATCCCGTCGGCCGCCTATTTTTTTCACTACTACAAGGTCACCGTTCATGAGCGTAGTGGGGAGGTTATTTTGGGTGACCAGCAGTAGCTCTCCCTCCATCAGCAGCGGATCCTTAAAGCCGAGAGCTTGTCTGATATTTCCTGCGAGAGTCTGGGCGTTTTTGTTGGAGTTAGTGATAAGAGTGGCCGCTTCATAACCCTTTTGCCTGATTTCTTCCACATACAGGTCTACGAGCTGTTTCTGGCTGGGGAGCACGTTGATATGGCTGTATCCTCTGAGAGGAAATCGTCCCCATTTTACTTTCGGCGGATTGTTGTCACACAGTTCACGCACCTTGCTGGCGGCTATGATAATGTCATTGCCATCCTGCTGCCTTATGATGTCTGTCAGTACTGCCGTCCGGACACTCAGACCATAATGCTGCGAGATATAATCGGCATTCAGAGCAGGTGAAGAGCCCCCTTCTATCGGAGGCAGCTGGCAATTATCGCCGACAAACAAGAACTTTCCGTTCGGGTCGTAATGAAACAGATCTGCCAGCAGTTTGCCTGTGCCAAACAAAGCCTGAGTCGGATGTTTGGTCATGGTATCGCTGATCATGGAGGCCTCGTCGATGATGTATACGGTGTGGTTTTCGTCTTCTATTGGCTCGAAAGAAAAGGTAAGAAACAGATCTCCTGTATTATCCACACCTTTATTTTCGTCGATGGTCTGAACCATCTTCTCCAAGTTTTGATTGAATCCGCTGTAATAATAGATAGCGCTGTGTACGGTAGATGCGGCCTGTTCCGTCTTGTCTCTGAGGATCTTTGCGGCCCTGCCGGTGGAGGCCATCGGTACGAATATTTTTGCGCGTTTTGTGTTTTTGTCCGCACGGACACGGTTCACATAGCCCTTACTGACCAGCCATTTCGTGTAGGCTCTGATGAGCGTAGTCTTGCCGGTACCGGCATAGCCGGTGAGAATAAAGACTTTGTCCTCAGTGCTTTCGGTAAAAGCCTTCATGGCTTCTATCGCTTCCTCCTGTTGAGAAGTAAGATGGAATTTCTCCTCTGCCATATTGCTATAAGTCTAAGTCAAATGGCGGTTTGGCGTGAAGCTTCATCTCTGGCTCCAGATTCGCGATAGCCTCCCTGAGCGTAGATATTTTATCGGGTGCGCTTTTCTTCTTGGCTTGTCCTGACTGATGTATGAGATAGTTCCTTATCGGATTGATGGTTCGGTAAATCGATAACAAGCGATCGGTCTGATACAATTGGTCAGTATCTGTGGGCATTTGAGCGTCTATTATCTTGTATGCATTTCTTACCGACTCTCGGTTTTTGAAGGCAAGCCAGTCATACTCGGGCGTTTCTTCACAGACCTTTGTGATAACACATTCTACAAGGTCGTTGTAGGCTGCCAGGTAGTTGCCGTTTTTGAAATGCCACTCTGCAAGCCGGTATTGAAATTCGGATGCACTCAGATCCCTAAAATTCCTGATAAAATCTCTGACTGTCGGCTCTAAGGCCAGACGTGCCATCTCGGAGGGATATTTGATGCCGCTTAACTCCTGTACCTGTTTCTGTAGTTGCCCCATGTCGTTAAGACTTAACACGCTGGAGAACTTATTCAGGAGACTTGCGGCCGACTTGCCGCCCTCCTGCTCCAGTAGAATCGCGGCTTGTTTTGACGAGCCGTTGAGCTTGAAGACGAAGGCGCCGGTGATCCAGTCGCTCAGGCGTATTATACTGCTGATATCCACGATAGGCGCGTAGCCCAGCTTCCATTTGATGTCCAGCATACCATAATAGACATGCGAGACAGTTACTTTGGGCGATCCTATTTGCTTAAGATAGAGTATGAGCTGCATGATGAGAAGCGGCAGCGAACGGAAGCTGTGCGTGATATCCACGATAATCTCGTCGCCGTCGGACATATAGTCTCTCAGTCCCAGAATGATATTGATGTTCTGCTGTATCTGTTCCTCGTCAATGCCGTAGCGGATGGGGAATATCTTGGAACCATTGCCGATGGCGGCTTCGATATCCTCTTTGTGTGGCAAAGCCTCAACCGGGGTGTCCTTGTTGGCTTTCTCACACCAGTCTCCTAATTCCGACCAAATATTTTCGTCCGGGTATTCAGAAAAAGACCTGTACACCTCTTCCCAAATAGAGTGGGGTGTACCAATAAGAAAAATCTTGTCAGGCTTAACAAACTTCTTAAGGGCTAACGCCACAAATGATGTATCAGCCTCCTCTTCTGCCAATTTGTATTTGGCATGGCTGTACTCTCTTTTAGATTTGTCTCGTCCTGTCCCTAAGAAAGAAATTAATATTTTGCTCATCTTTTTAGTTTTGTGAACCATTCCGTTGCGATGTCGTTGCCGACAATCTTGGCGCATCTTTTGAAATAGCTGCCAGTCGTTGTCGCCCAATTCTTTGGCGACTGCTTGACATCGTGGTTATATGCATCTTGTAGCCTGGCGGCTCCAAAGGCTAAGTCCTCCTCTGTCAGTTGCTCCTTAGGAGTCGTTCTCAGTCCGGTCTTGAGCCTGATCTCAAAAAGTTTGTAGTCTGTTATTGCAGTTTTGAAGGCGTGTTGGAATCCCTTTGTTCCAGCCTCTTTTTCGATCAGGGTCAGCCTTTCCTCAATCTCCGCAATAAAGGTTTTGACGAGATCAGCCATTTCCTTGTCTCCAGATGGAAAGCTGCCAAGACTTCCTTTTATAATGTTGAGAATGTATTTGTCGTTGCCGGCATTAGTTATTTTTGTCTCATAGGCTTCCTTAAATTCCCGAAGCTCATTCAGTCTTATCTTAGCAAGTTTCTCGTCAATCATTGATATCGATTGGGCGATTATGTCCTGTAGGTCCTTGTCATCAGTTTGCATGCTTACAAACTCAGCTCTCAAGTCGTTGAGAATGTATTTGTCGTTGCCGGCATCGACTATGGCCTCTTTCTTCTTTCTCACAATATCGCGAAGTTCATCTAAACGCCGCTGTCGTTCTATCTCAGCTTCCTTTTCTTCCTCATGCTTTTTGACGGCTTCCAGCTCAGCCTTGAATTCCGGAGTGTCGCATAGAGTCTTGGGCGTTATAGTCTGGTTGAGTAAAATAGTAGCGTTTTGCAGATACTCATTTGACTTTTTGGCCTTTTCGAACTCATTAGATTCCGAGGCATTGGCCATTATCATGTAGTCGAAGGCACCACCATTTCCCACATTGCTTCCGGCCATGGTAAAGAGCTCCTTAATCTGAGGCTGGCGAGTCCAGTCGGCTTTTAAGAAGTCAGACATGCACTTCTCGAATCTCGCCATATAGTAGTTCTCGTCTTTTGGTTGTCCGGGAATTTGCGAAGAACTAATGTTGAGTTTGATGCTATATCTGCATTTTCCAAAGCCGTATGGTTTGGCCATGCCGAGTTGATGGCGGCATTGGGGCGTGTCGTGGAAGGTCAGGGCGGAGAGCAGAGCTCCCAGCTCTACGGGACGGAGGTTGTGGAAGGTCACCGTGCCATGGAACGTGGCACCCTTGTCGAGCGGCTCCATGAAGGTATCAGCATCTCCGTCTGTCTTCCTTACCGAGTCAGTGTCCTTTCTGACGTAATAGCGTTTCCATCCCGAGGGCGTACCATGGTCGTAGGTTTCGTAATCAGAAGTGACACCACCCTTGCCATTCTGGCTGATGTACAGCGGATAGTAGGAAGCCTTCGGCGAACCCAGCACCAGCCTTATTATAATAGGCAAAGGCTTGACCTGTACCCCATCCGGGACAAAGGCGTGGCCGAACTGCACGCGTCCCTTCAAGGCATCCTGCTTGTCGGTGTATCCGAAGATGCATTCTGCCAGGTCGCGCTTGCCCTTTTCCTGGTGGTCTTTGGGCAGACTCTCGAAGACGGAACGGTCGTAGGGCATCTTATAAAGATAGGCCATGCCGAAGTGCTCCACGCCATCATTGCCTTTCGGAAGGAAGAACACGGGTACGCCGCGGCTGCCATGCTCGCTCTCATCCAGCAACTTCTTGATGCGTTTCCAGTCTTCGGATTCCTTATCGCCTTTGGTTTTCTTATAGATGAACTCGAAGTGCTTGAACTCCTCGCCACTAATCTTGCGTATAGCTTCTACTTGCTCGGGGAAGACAAATTCATAATATTTTCCAGCCATTTTTCCACGTGTCTTTTTCCAGAAAGAAGGCTGTCCTGTAAAGACAATGGTACCATGTATATCTCCGTCAGAGGATACTTTTACCCGTCGGTATTTCTCGTTAGTCACTTCAAAAGAGAGGTTTTCCAGAATATGTTCACTACCTTTGTGATCTTTAATAAGATCATATTTATAGATAGCCGTTTTCTGATTATCTTCCAGCTTAGCATCCTCGTTTTTTTCTTCGGAGAAATTGTTTCTCATCAAAGGCTCCCCGAGAAATCTGTCTATTTCCGGGTGACTGATTCTCCAGCATTTACCGCAGTCTATAATTTCAAAGTTATCCCTGTTTTTACGCAGCCATCCACAGTGTTCATGTTTCTGCTCCTTGGGTAGTGGATAAACATGACTATCATTGAGGTCGCGCCTTGCGAATTTGGCCCTCTCATCCACGCACATCTTGCCGTAGCTCATTATCTCCAGTATGTTGCGCACCTCTCCTTTGATAGATGTACCTGGAATGAAATATCGATTGCCATCGGGCGTCACGATGTGTGAGAAAGAATGGTCCTCCTTTTCTTTGTCCTCCTTCTGCGGCTGTCCATTACCGACGAATATCGGACTTTCAGCTGTAATCGTGAGCCCTATGGTGCCGCTCACGCCATCGCTGAAAGGAATGTCCTGAGAAATCTCGTCTTCCCACTCAGGAGAGAATACTTTATCGCTGAGCGGAACAAAATTGAACGGTGACTTGATAATCATTTTTGCTCCTCCTTGTCTTTTAATGTTCTGAATCCTACGAATGCACGGCAGGCCATAACTAATGTCGGCATAGCTTCATTTTCCTGCTCGCCTTTGATATTCCCTAATTGGAATACATTTTGGGGCTTCCAATATTCCAAAAAATACAATTTGCGACCGTTCATCCTGTGTGACAGGAATACGACTTCGTTATTATCCGTGTTGCTAATGTCTTCCGCCTTTACTTCATAACGCTGGCATATGATCTCGTTGCCGGCATGATGAATGGCGTAGGAGATACGGGCTTCGGCATCCCAGAGCTCAGCTTCCGCAATAAAAGGATTCACTCCATCTTCAAGTAATGCCGGGGCATCTTTGTGGCTTTCGTTGTTCTGCTCGATGCTGGCATTCTCCAGCACACGGGGCTCCTGCTCATTGCTCATCCACAGGTAGCCTGTGAGATTTCTGCCGGCAGGTATTTCGTTAATCTTGATTTTGCTCATAGTTCTAAATTTCTTTGCTGTCCCTAATCAATTTTCCATGAAAGCATCCGCTGCCGTGATTGACATTGCCGCCTAATGGCAGCATGCCGCTACATATATCCTTCAATGCTTCCACGAAGGATTCTGTTACGTACTTTTCATCCGTCTTTTCGTCACGTATGAGAGTAAAAGTCAGCACCAGTTCCTCTCCTCTCGCATAAAGGGGATCTTCATCATAAAGTGCTCCGTCTATAGTTCCACCGGTGAACCGGTCTATCTTGACGTGGTTCAGAATCTTAGCCTGGGTATCGGTGGCCGCTTTTCGAATCACATCGGAGACGAGGACATGTCCGCGTCGTTTACCCTCGGATCCACTTTTCTCCCCTTCAGAACCGAATAATGCAACAACGGCTTTATTGCGCTTTGTGACTTGCTCGATTTTCTCTTTGATCTTCTCTTTATTTTGCCCTTGTATGTAATCTGCATAGACGCCGCAATGCTGATTGTAGTAGAAGGCTGTGCGGTGGGCGATAGCTCCTTTGACAGAAGAAGCGGGCACTACGATCGATGTCTTTTCCTCTTGCCACTCAGGTATCTCAACGCCATTCTCATTTTTCTTCCATGTTACAAACCCTTCCCTGATAGTAGCTTTGTCGGTTCCATCGTCGGGGTCTCCGAGTCCGTTGGAGAAGAAAATGAAGTCTACAGGATGCAGGCGAAGCTCATAACGGATGGCATCGCTTCCTGCGGATGCTGTCTGGAAAGTGCTGTTAAAACCGTCCCAGACATGTGAGAGGTCGGAATCTTTGTCCAGATATGCCTGAAGATCCTTCGGATTGTTCATATCGAGCCTTCGTGTGCAGATGTCAGTTATTGCTATCTTGCCATATCCCTTTCTGCTGCCTCCGCCGATGCGGAATGTATCGTCTGTAAGGATGGTGAGCAAACGGGTAAAATCATTATCAGCATGGTCACTATCAGAGAGAAGCTCCATCTCGAAACAGAATCGCGTGCCTTTGGGAATGATCTCTTCATCATACTTTCCCGCATTTTCTGCCGTTCCCCGATGGCCTATGCGTACGTGCTGGCGTACAGGCATCTGACCGAATCTGCTCAAAAATGGGTCGGAAGAAATGGTGGCAGGATTTTTAAGTCCGTCAACAGGCCGGCCGTCGCTGCCTATCATTTTCGCCTCTGTCACTGAGAGCCATGAGCCCTGGCCTTCTTCCTTCTTCTGGTAGCCCATGATTCGCTGCGCCCTTGCCTCATCGCCGTCCTTGCGCTCCATTGCGTGGCGTATAAGGCCGGTGATGGTGGTGCCGGGGATAAACGGCAGCCCGTTGACATCCCTTGCGATCATGGCATCAGTCGTGACGCTGGAACGTCCGCTGCCTGTTTTCAATGGTGTTGCCGCCTCTATAACGATTCTGGCAATGCTGCATATATTGTGGATCGGTGTTTCCATTTTATCTGTCATTTTCTTCTTGCTTATTTTTATCCTTAGCCATCTCTGATGTCAAATTTATCACGAGATCCCGAACAGATGCTTGAGAACTGTTCTGATCCAGAAAGCGAACCAGAACTTCGCGGCGCCCGCGTTCATCCCATTTGCCTTTGGCAACGCCCTTACTGAGGTAAGTCTTGATTAAATTAATGATACCCTCATCTTTCTCTGCTGATAGTGCAATGCCGCGGATGGTGCCCCATTGCGAGGCTGTGATATCTTTGAAGAGATCTTTCCGTGTATTAACAAAATCGTCTACGATGCTATACGTGTATTTTTCCTCTGTCTGTTGCGCCTTCTTGCTGCAAAGGTAAGATAACAGCGAGGTATCAGAGAAACGGGCAGTCCAGTCGTCATCGTTATCGTCATGGCATCCTTCATCTTTAAGCTCCTTGAATGTCAATTTTGAAATGCCATCCGAGTCTGCCTTGAGGAATGAGGGGTTGTATATCACCTTCCCGAAGCCTTCGTTCTGATAAGCTCCCACATAGGCCTCCTCTTTGCCTGTAGTCCCTTTTACGATGATTACGCTTCCCTTTTCTATACCACAGCGCTCGTTGCCGAAAGCCTGACGCTTGTAATTCCATGGGGTATATTGGAACGTGCGGATCTGACTCTTGCTAAGGTCTATCTCTCCGCCTTTCACACCGAGCTGCTCCGCGGTCGGGAACATGGTGGGCTTCCCCTCTTCGTCAAAGAAGCAAAGCCTGCTGTCGGCATAGACCACGACGTAGTTGTCCTCCGGCAAGGATTCGTATGTATCCCTGTAGTCGAACGGCTCTATTCTTACCAGGCCGAACTGGGCAGAGCGGGAGCGACCTATATGACGTAGGCCCGATAGGGCATCTGAAATCTCCTTCTTGCAGCCTGCGGCTCCGCCGTCAAGCTCTACACCGAAGTAAAGAACAGCACCCTTGGCAAGGCTCTCGTATCCGAATAGCTTCTCGTCCTCAGCACGCCTTTTCTTACTGTCATAGGCCGACTTTATGACATAATTCCGGCTTAAGTCTATCTCATATGCAATGTCCCCGTCGAAAGCCATAAATCCGGACCTGCACTGTTTGGGCTGTGATTCACGAATCATAGCGAAGTTGGCAATCTTGTGATGTACAAATCTGGCCTGACTGTCTGTGCCGGCAGGAAGTCTGTCCGGATACTTCGGCTTAAAGAAACAGGCCGGAGTCCTGTGACTTCTAATGTCGTTGTATCCCGGGTTGGCGTCACCAAATCTGACGTGCCCGCTGTGGAAAAGCAGATAGGTGTGCTCGTCCTCGTTTTTGTAAAGTTGTGACGCCGCTATACCGAGGAAGTTGTTGCCGGGGATAAAATCCAAGCCGCGGTGACGTCCCTGGGTAGCGGGTGACTCGCTGATGATAACATCAGAAAGTAGTGTTACTTTGAATTTCAAGATTTCCATGGCCTAACTCTCCTTTGTTTCTATAAGTTCTATTTTGCAGCGACCCAGTCCGTGATTCCTGCCAAGCCCGATGCGTTTGATATATTTCATTGCCTCCTCAAGAATTCCCAAGGAGTCAGCAGGCACATTGGCTATCATGCCATATAGTGAGCAAGGGGCGGTTACCTGTATTTTGCGCAGACTATGGTCCTTGGCGATGCCGTCGTCTCCAATGGCCGTGGCCGATATGGAGCTGTACAGAGCAGCAAGAAGATCTTTGTCGCCAGCTATCGTCCTGCGGTCGCCTGAGGGTAGCAGCATATCGGAGAAGAAAGCCTCACCCTTTACCGGGTATCCGGCTTCGTCACCATCGTAGTGTCCGAACACTTTGTTGATGATATTCTCATTTATCCCATCGAAATGATATCCTTCCAGCTGTCTGCAGGCATAGAGCAGAAGCCCTTTCATGGTGCGGCCGGGAATGTATGGCAGCCCGTCGCTGTCCTTTATGGACAGCTCGTCTACATCTGCCCCTGCAGCCTGTCCTGAACCGCAATGCCACCAGGTCAGGAATGTTACCTTATAATAAATCGTTGTTTTCATGCTTTCTCCTCCTCGCTTTTTGTTTCCTGATAAAGAATAGTGTAGAGCGTCAGGCAGTCTCCTGCAGCAACGGCTCTGTCATCTTTATCATGGCGGATGCTGGTAAGAGCATCGATCAGCTCTGGCGCTCCTTTTTTATCATGGTTGAACTTTTTCAGTCGCTTGAGGTGTTGCGCTCCGCGTCCAGATCCTTCCTTGAGCAGAGTCAGCCATTGCCGGAGTCCGGTGCGCACACCTTCCTGCTCATCCAGCTTTCTTGTCTTTTCCATCAGGCCCTCTATGGTCAGATAGCTCTCCGGGCTGGCCGCTATATAGTAAGGACCGTACTGCAGCGATGTGGGCGCATTGTCGTTCCTGGATTCTAATGTGAGCTCGCGGGAGACGATGTCCCTGTAGCTTGTGATGAAACTATCCTGCACTTTATGGAACATGAGGCAGGATCGTTTTCGCCCGCTTTTCACCTTGGCCTCCGAGCAGAGCTCTTCTGCCAGGTCATAAGCGTAGAAAAACGGGAAGCTGGATTTCACGAATGCTACGCCCGCACATGCAGTCAGATATGTTCTGCTATTATCAAACACATTGTTCTCGGCAAGTATCTTGTCCAATTTGAGTCCTGTATTTTTCTCGAATGCCTTGAGATAGGCCTCGGCGTAGGAGATGGCAATGTCGCCTCTGATTATGACCGTCATGTCGTCGCCGCCGAGCACCACGGGGCGGATGGGTATTCGTCCGTCGTACTCCCATTTGCTGCCGGCGGTGACCTGTTGGTAGGCCTCCATGGCCGAAGCAATCGTGGCTTCATCCAGTTTTCTTGAAAACTCCCTGTATGCGTCTTTCTTCTTGCCGATCTTTTTTACTATCTGACCCAGACCGTTGCCATCGGCGTGGATTATCGCTATCCAGTCGTTCTTGCCCGTAATGCCGCCGATATCATAAGCTACCCGCCCGTCAGATAATGGCACATTTTTATTGCCGAAAAAACTCTTTGCGCACAGCTTGCGGGTGTTGTTGGCATTATGCTTGGCAATAGTGGAGGCATCCACGTAGTCGGCATCTTCTTTTTCCACTGCCGGCAATCCGGTCTTGCGCGATCTCTCCATTCCCAGCAGACCGGCCGTGACAGAGGCGGCAGGATGGTTTCTCTCCTCACGGAGCTTATCTTCCAGCATTTGCACAGCCTTACCGAATTCAGCATCATTGTCATATCTGACCACCGCCTGACTGATGGTGACGCCCGGCGCTTCCTGCATGACCTTCTTGGGGAATTCCCTTACGATTCTCGTGCAGTCGTCCCTATTACTGAATACATATTTTACATTGCCGGCAGCTCCGATGACTTTTTCTACAGCGCCGTCGGAGCCCTTCCCGCTGTAGCCTGTTTTTGATTTCAGCAGCTCTTCAAAGCCGTCCGTGCAGATATTCTCGACAAGCTCGCTTGCGCCTGCTATGTCCCTGAGCTCGTTTGTCTTGAATATGAAGCTCTGGATGCCTTGTACCGCTGCTCCATAGAGATATTTTACCATAGATTGTATAGTTTTATTCTGTTTATTCCAGGTTTTCGACTGTCCCGTATCCTAAGCTGGCATGTTTACCCAGACCTATGTGCTGTGGAAGGACTACATTGCAGAAGAATGTAGCGTCCAGAGACAGCAATCGGATGTTTTTGTATTTGATAGTCTTGCTTTCTGATATAGACGATATGTCTGCATTCAGACGCTCTTTCAGAATGACGTTCACTCCCTTCAGCATGGTGAGAATATTGCCGGCGAGAATGTGGTTGAGCATGCTTATTTTCTCTGCCAGACTTTCCGTCGCATTGAATTGGTTATAATTCTCCTGATTGAATGGGAGCCAGTCGTGAATGCTGTATTTATGTGGAGACTCATTGTCGACGGCTATTTCTGCGGAAATGTCATTTATAGCTTCTACTGTGGCCGCCACCTTACGTGAGCCTAATCTCATATCAAAATCGTTTCCGGCAAAGAAGTCCCATACACTCTCCGTCCCCTTACCAATACAGAATAGCGAAGCCTTGCCATCTATTATCTTGTACTGGATGAGTGGATAACCATAACGCAGGCCGTTGCCCACATGATTGTGAAACAATACTGAGTCATGTGGCAGAGCCTTAATGACCGCCCCGCGGAACAGCGGTAGCTCATACCGTCGTATCGGTGTGCTGAAGAGTATTTCTAATGCTTGTACTGTAGCTATGTCCATTATTCCGTCTGAAACTGATTTGTTATCATGATAGGGAGCATCCCCGTGATACCTGTAGGCTGACGAATCTTATTCTGGCAATTACGTTAAGGTAGATCATTTCCGTATTGCAAATATAACAAATTTGCAAATTGAACCCTTTTTCTTATCAACTACTTTTCGATCTTGTATTTTTTGCAATGAAGAATCTGCGGTCAGAGGGTTGCTGCTGGCGGACATCTTTACGAAATTCCCTTAATTATGACACGGCTGTTGCGATGTGATTGAATGACAGCTGTGATTTGTATGCATGACAGCTGTGATGCATTTACATGACAACTGCGATGCATTCGCATGACAGCTGCGATGCATAAACTATGAGCCTTCAAATTTCTATGAGCCCTTTTTTATGTGGTCTCGGATACTTCTTTACAAAAATAAGGATATCTGCAAAGGGTCTTAATCCTTGTTGTAGTGGAATATGGTCTCGGACTTTTTCATTTAACAATCAGCACTAAAAAAGAAGGAAGTCTTAATCCTTGTTGTAGTGGAATATGGTCTCGGACTGCAGTCCGAAAACATCGACGAAGTTATCGCCAATATGTCTTAATCCTTGTTGTAGTGGAATATGGTCTCGGACTTATTAAAGCCTACGATGCTTATAATAAAGCTACTGAAGTCTTAATCCTTGTTGTAGTGGAATATGGTCTCGGACAACATTCAACAATTAACATTTAACAATCAGCACTAAAGTCTTAATCCTTGTTGTAGTGGAATATGGTCTCGGACACGCTGCGCGACATGCGCGCATCTCAGTCCTCTCGTGCGTCTTAATCCTTGTTGTAGTGGAATATGGTCTCGGACAAAGCACCAACCGCATGTCGGCAAAGCAGCTTGTGTCTTAATCCTTGTTGTAGTGGAATATGGTCTCGGACGAGAACAACAAAGAACTCAAGGTTGGAAACAAGATGTCTTAATCCTTGTTGTAGTGGAATATGGTCTCGGACAAATTAAAATTTTATCATTATGGCAAAGTCATTAAGTCTTAATCCTTGTTGTAGTGGAATATGGTCTCGGACTTGAGTACTTTGACATGGCAGTGACCACAAAGTATTGTCTTAATCCTTGTTGTAGTGGAATATGGTCTCGGACATGTCAGCCCAGCAGCTAAAGAGGCACTCGAGAAAGGTGTCTTAATCCTTGTTGTAGTGGAATATGGTCTCGGACCGTCAAAATTTGAAGACT
>OMUV01000143.1 GCA_900314335.1 uncultured Prevotellaceae bacterium
CCTATGTGAGTATTAAGATAAGCGGAACGTTTTTCGGGATGTGTGGGAAATGCCTTTTCCAAAATGCGGAGCAGCATGCGATTTTCGAATGACGAAATTATATCAGCGAAGCCGGTGTGTGAGGGCATACTTTTGGGACGCGTTAGCTGGGAGGGCCGCTGCCCTCAACGGCCGCCAGCCGCCGCAAAATGCCGACTTTTTCGCCCTTCATAATTTACTGATATACAGTGCTCCGCAAAGGCCAAAATTACATTTGAGACGAGTAAGACTACATTTGAGGTAGTTTTCCTCAGGTCCTATGTGAGTATTAAGATAAGCGGAACGTTTTTCGGGATGTGTGGGAAATGCCTGTTCGGAAAGAGGGAGCAGCCCTATTGTTTCTGCCGGCGAATATAAAAATACCAAGTCCGCCCGGTCTTATGAGGACATAAGATCGGGCGGACTGATATTATTCCGGATTAATTCGTTCTGCTGTTTCCCGCCGGGGCGGAAGCGCAGCAATTCTCCTTAAATACGCATATATATAACAGGCGTCGCGGCGCTCACGAGGGCGGGCTCATTGCCGCCGGCAAACAGCGCTGCGGGCGCGGGCCGTCAATAGGACGCCGTGGCGGGGATGCCTGCCTTCTCGATGAGGGCGACGATGCGGTCGAGCGCCTCGGGCGAGGCCTTGCGCAGCTTGCGGTCGGGTGTCTCGCGGTCTATGGTGTAGATCATCACTTCCATGGGGGCTATCTCCTTGAGTTTCTCGATCCAGGGCAGGACGTACTCGTCGCCCGTGTTGTCGATGCTCTCCTCGCCGCCAGTGCCGGTGAGGAACATGGTCTGTATGATGACATGGCCGTGGAAGCGCTTGAGCGCGTCGATGATCGTGTTAACGTCGTAGGAATGGTGGGGACGGTTGAGGCGGCGGATATAGTCGGGATTGACCGTGTCGAGCTTCTGGATGTTATTGTCCACGCGCATCAGGGCGCGGCGCACCTCGGGACGGGGTGTCTGGGTGGCATTGCTGAGCACACTGATTTTGGCCTGCGGGAAGTACTCGTCCCTGAGGCGCACCACATCGTCGACAATGCCGGCGAAATCGGGGTGCAGGGTCGGTTCACCGTTGCCCGCGAAGGTGAGCACATCGGGCTTGGGCCCGTTGTAGGTCATGTCCTGCAGGCGTTCCTCCAGAGCCGTGGCCACCTCGATACGCGTGGGGCGCGGGCTCGTGGTGCGGTGGCTCCTGTTGTATCCGCACTCGCAATAGATGCAGTCGAAGGTGCAGATCTTGCCTTCGGCAGGCATCAGGTTGATGCCGAGAGACACACCGAGGCGGCGGCTGTGAATAGGTCCGAAGACCGGCGAAGAATACAATACGGTAGACATAAGCGTTCCTCCTTATATTAGTATTGCAAATATAACATAATCTCGGATAATTGGCAAAAACGCAGACAAATGATGGCAAAAATATGGAGAAGAAGGCCCGAAATGCTCATGTACCAGCCTTAAAACAAGGTAAAAGGCAGAGGGTGAGCAGGATTTTTGTAATTTTGCACGCGGAATGAAGCCGAGACTGCATTTTATATTATTTCTCCTCATGTTGGCGCCGATGGTGAGCATGGCTCAGGTCACGGTGCTGGCCCCCGACAGTGTCGCGCCGGCGGACAGCGTGGACGCCTCCGACAGCGTGGGCATACAGCAGGCGGGCGACTCGCTGCTGCCGTGGAATGTGAGGGTCTGCCACCGCCTGGAGAAGCTCACGGCCGACCCGATGTTCGAGACATCGCAGCTCGGGCTCTGCATCTACGACATCACGGCCGACTCGATCGTCTGGCAGAAGGGCATGCGGCAGACGCTGCGCCCGGCGAGCTGCGAGAAACTCCTCACGGCCATAACTGCGCTACAGCGTCTGGGCGGCAGTTACCGCTTCGAGACGACCCTCTACGCCGAGGGAGAGATCACCGACTCCGTGCTCCACGGCAACATATACATCCGCGGGGGCATGGACCCGCTCTTCGGCCACGACGACATGCGCGCCTTCGCCTCCACCATCCGCGAGGCGGGCATCGACAGCATCGCGGGCGAGATAAGGCTCGATGTCTCGGTCAAGGACACCCTGACCTGGGGCAAGGGCTGGTGCTGGGACGATGACATGACACCGCTCAGGGCCCTGCTCTACAATGGCAAGGACCGGTTCCGCCCCGAGTTTCTCCACGCGCTCTCCGAGATGGGAATAGGCACGACGGGGCGCTTTGCCGTGAGCCGCATAGAGGACGCGGTCAATCCCCGCAGCCTTGTGACGCGCTATCACACCATCGATCAGGTGCTCATGCCGATGCTCAAGGAGAGCGACAACACCTGCGCCGAAGCGCTATTCTATCAGCTGGGCGCGCAGGACAAACGCAGTTACCCCTCCTCCTCGCTCTCGGCCGCCAAGGTGAGCGCCATGACAGAGCGTTACGGCCTCGACCCTTCGCGCTACTCTGTCGTCGACGGCAGCGGCGTATCGCTGTACAACTACGCCTCGGCCGAACTGCTGGTCAGGGCTCTGCTCTACGCCCGTCAGCGCTCCAATATCTACGGCCACCTCTATCCGTCCCTGCCCGTGGCCGGCGAGGACGGCACACTGCGCTCCCGCATGCGCGGCACCGGCGCCCAGTATAACGTACATGCCAAGACGGGCACCGTGGAGGGCGTCATCACCCTCGCAGGCTATGCCATGTCGCCCGAAGGTCATGAACTGGCCTTCGCCATCATGAATCAGGGCGTGCTCCACGCCCGCAACGCGCGCCGTTTCCAGGACCGCGTCTGTCGCGCCATCACCGAGAAGTAGGCCGTACCGCAGGCCGCCCCGCCCGCAAGGCATTCCGCGCCGCCTTACTGCCTACCCGTGAAGCCTCCAAGCCACGCCCACAATCCTTACTGCCTTCCCGTTTCTCCGCTCCGCTTCATCCGGCTTATTCTCCCCCATTCCCTTCCCCATGCTACCTTCCCATGCAGCGGCGCATAGCCTTCGCACCAGCTCACGACCGGCAAAAAGTGATTTGTTAAGCATCTGTCTACATTTTTAAAGCATATACCCGTTTTTTAAAAGATAATGTGCGCCATTTCATGTGATATCAGTACATTTTTGCGGTAAATCGTCATATATGCGCACACAATTAACATTTACTTCGCGGGAATTTCATAGATTTGCACAGTTTGAATAATTTATAAAGTCTAACCAAATATAAACCTAAACCAAAATCAACATGATGAAACTTTTACCGAAAGTAAAGTTTATCCTCATAGCGGCGTTTGCGGCGTACCTGAGTCCATCGGGGGCGCAGATATACGAGCCGGACGAGGAGAATCCTCTCATCACCCAAGTGTCGGCGACGGGAGAGACGCAGTTGACGAGCAATTGCACGTGGACGACGATCACGTCGGACAACGACAATTACGAGTTCAACAAGAAGTACATCGAGGACGGGTACAACCTGCTCGGGGCGCTGATTGACAACGATCAGACCACCTACTGGCATTCCAATCCGTCTGCTGACCTGCACTCCACCACCGAGTGGATAATGATCGACATGAAGCGCACGGACATCTCACGCTTCTACCTGTTCATCGACAGGAGGGCCGATGTCTACAAGGGCGAGCTGCGTCACGGCAGCGCCCCGACGAAGCTCCTGATCGAGGGAGCTGACGACCCGGATGGCGAGTGGACCACCGTCACGACGGTGACCTCCGTCCACGCGGCCTACGACGACACGGGCTGGCCGTTTGAGGAGCTCATCACAGCGCCGAAGGCCTTCCGCTACTACCGTCTCACCTGCCGGGACGCCCAGATGAACACCGGCGCGTCCATCTCGTTTTGGTCCATCTCGGAGCTGCAATGTTACCCGGCTAAGGAAGTGACCGACCAGAGGGTATTGCTCACCGCGCTCACCGACTCGCTGGCCAATCTGGACCGCACCTACGTAGGCGGCACAGAGGTGGGCTGTGTATCGCAGGAGGCCCTCGACTATTACAGCACGGCCCTCGACGAGGCCACCACACTCGAGGTCAACGCGAGCGCCACACAGGAGCAGCTGGGTGCAGCCGTTTGAAACTGCGTACGGCCGTCGACTCGCTCGTGAAGAGCCTCAGGATGCCGGAGAACGGCAAGCGCTACTTTATCGTGAGCGGCTACCCCGAGTTCAGCAACCAGCAGAGCGTTACCAAGGCCATGTATGCCGACGGAAGATTCCTCAAATGGACCACTCTGGACAAGAATGACCCGCGGCAGTACTTCGTGGTCACGGTGAACGATGACAGCACGTACAGCTACCGCAACGTGTTCAACGGCAAGTATGTCGGCTACACGGACGGCGACGGCGTGCAGATCTCCTACGCTATCACCGTGCTTGTGGACGACCAGAGCATCAGGCAGAAGCTCACGCCGCTCTACGACGGCAACTTCTATCTGAGCAACGACCGCAACGATCTGCCCAATCACCCGCGCGGACACGGCGACGGCGCAGGCGCCTCGGGCGATGTGGTACAGGCCTCTGTTTACTCCACCCAGTCGGAATGGACCTTTATGAGCGCTGAGGACATTGACCTCGACTCGCTCATCGACCTCTACAACCGCAAGGAGGCCGCAGCCGCTCTGAGCGATTCGCTCACGGCCGTCAAGAAGACCATCTCGACCATCAAGGCTCCGGACAAGGCTCTCATCACCGACCCGGCAAATCAGGTGACGAGCAACTGCCAGTGGACACAGGACCAGGGCGACCAGTACAACCCCACCAAGATGTTCGACGGCGACTATGTGACCCACTTCCACTCCGATCCCTCCGGCATGAGCATCGCAACGACCGACGAGTGGCTGCAGTTTGACCTCCAGAGCAATAATATCAGCAACATCATGATCCACTACTGGGGCCGCGACGATGCCAACTGGCACGACACGCCCAGCAGCCTCGTCATCAAGGCCACCAACAAGCCCGACGACGAGAACTCGTGGGTGACCGTGGCCGAACTGAGCGACGGATTCCCCGCCAACGTGGCGAAGGCCGAGTACATGTCCCCAACCATCAACATGAACCAGAACTACCGCTATATCCGCATGATCGTGAAGCGCACTACGAGCGGCAACCCCTACTGGAACATCTCGGAAATGATGGTCTACGGCTCCAAGGAGTCGCTCTACACCAAGTCGCCCGAGATGAAGGAGGCTATTGACAATCTCGAGAAGGCTGTCGCCACCGCCGAGGACCATATCTCCAATCTCACAGTGGACGGCACGGAGATGGCCACCATCAACGAGGCAATGGCAGCGGTGAACAAACTGCTCGAGGTATCCAACGAGGTGCTGGCCGAGGCAAGCAATGCAGAGAGCCTCTACAATAAGCTCTTCGTGCAGGCCACCGACGGATACATCAAGACCGTCAACACCAAGAACGACGGCACCAACCAGCTCACCGCCAACTGCACCTGGACCTCCATCACGCCCGACAACGACAACTACTCATTCAATCAGGCGTTCATCGAGGACGGATACAATCTCCTGGGTGCGCTCATAGATAACGATGACCAGACTTACTGGCACTCCGACCCGAACGCAGACCTCCGCAGCTCCGAGAGCTACATCCAGATAGACCTTCAGCGGAGCGACGTGAGCTCGTTCATCCTGCGCATAGACCGTCGCAACGACCTCTATCAGGGCGCTAACCGCCACGGCATCCTCCCGACGGAGATGGTGCTCTACGGCACCAACGACGAGACTCTCGGCGCCGATGTCACCGCTTCGTGCGGCCAGTGGACACAGCTTGCCACACTCTCCGACATTCCCGACTCGGAGGACAACACCTATTCCTGGCCCTACACGCACACTATCACTCTCGATGCGCCCTATCGCTACCTGCGTCTGCGCGCCACAAGGTCGGCCCAATACGGATTCTGGTGCATGAGCGGACTGCAGCTGCTCGGCACAGGCGAGGACAGCTACGACAAGGTCAAGTCGCAGTACTACTCCGTCGAGGGCATGAAGGACGCTGCCGACGAACTGATGAGCACCATCGAGTCGGCCCGCAAGGCGGCCAAGGACGGCCTCGCCACAAAGGACGACATCGCCTCGCTCAAGGACGCCGAGCAAGCTGTGCTCGAGCTCTGGCAGAACCGTGACGGCCTCGACAGCCTCGTAGAGCGCGCACGCCTCATCACGGCGGGCACCGTAGAGATCGGCAACAACATCGGCCAGCTGCCCGACGAGTCGCTCCTGAACAATCTCAAGAACGCCATCGAGACAGCCACCTCGACCACTGCCACCTCGACCGAGATATTCAACACCATCTTCTCCAACCTCAAGAACGCCTACGAGGCCGTGCAGACCGGAGTGGTGAGCGTGGAGCCGGGCAAGTGGTACTACATCCTCTCCGCTACTTCCGACGAGGATGCATGCGATGCCTCCGCTGACGCATACTACAACATCGGCCGCGATCAGGTCAAGGGAGCCGCTCTCTACGTGCTCTCCGACGGCGGCGAGGGCAACAAGGGTACCGAAGAAGGCAACTACTGGCCCGAGAATCAGCTGCGCTGGGGTATGGACAACATCAAGTACAACACCGACGGCAACGGCGGATGGCCTACTGAGGGCGACGTGGACGCTATCTGGCGCTTCGTGCCCGTGGAGGGCGAGTCGCACACCTACTACATCCAGAACCTGCGCACAGGCTGGTACGTAGGCAAGATCAACGAGAGCAGCGAGGACTACTTCTACATGAGCTCGGCCACCCCGCGCAAGTTCCGCATCGACTTCATCGGCAACGGACAGTTTAACATCACTCCTACCGACGGCTTCCGCAAGGAGATACCTCTCTCATTCCGCAACAAGGCCCACCAGGTATGCGCCGACAATGTGCCCTACTCTCAGTACAACCGCGCAGCTATGACCTTCGAGGAATTCTCTATGACCGACTACCCGCAGATCTTCATGCGCTTCGCCAACAACAGCGCCAGGATTGTGACGCTGCCGTTTGAGGTGGCCGACATCACGGCCAATCAGACTTCGGGCCTGAGCATCACGGCCTACACTGTGACCAGCGCTGTCGATGCCAGCCATCTGGGCCTGACGGAGAAGCACTCGTTCAAGGCCGGCGAGCCGTTTATCCTCGTGATAGGCGACACGACCAAGTATGCCGAGGACCACAGCCTGACGGACATCTGCTTCGACACGCCGACGACGCTCTCCACCGAGCCCGCAGGCACCGACGCCTTCGTTCCGTCGTTCACCGGCGACACGGTCAACTCCGACAAGATGGTGGGCACGTTCTCATCGTCGCTCTTCAGGCTCTATCCCGCCGGCACTGACGTGACCGTACTCCCGGCTACGGGCTACATCCTGCCCGAACTGCTGCCGGTAGCCACCACGACGCCCGACGCCGTGCTCGAGATATCCGGCGACACGAAGCTCGTGAGCATCAGGCCCGTCATCTCCGCTGACGCCACTGGCGGCACGGTAGACGTCTACACCACCGACGGCGTGCTCCTGAAGAAGGGCGTGAAAGCCGCAGAGGCTGAGCAGGGCCTTGGCAAGGGCATCTACATCATCGGTAAGAAGAAGGTAGAGATCAGGTAATCTGCCTCTGAGCTCTGACACTCCATCCCCGCGGACCGAGAAGCCCGCGGGGATTTTTTGTGCGCATCTGCCGTGCCGGGAAACGCGGGCTATGTGGCGCGTTATTAGTAACTTTGCATTGTTATGAATATAGGAAATCTCTCTCTGGGCGACCGTCCCGTGATGCTGGCCCCCATGGAGGACGTGACGGACGCGCCCTTCCGCTCCCTGTGCCGGCGCATGGGGGCGGCGATGGTATACAGCGAGTTCGTCTCGAGCGATGCGCTCATCAGGATGGTGAACAAGTCGCTCGCCAAACTCGAGATAATGCCCGAGGAGCGCCCCGTGGCCATTCAGATCTACGGCAAGGACCCCGGCGCCATGGCCGAGGCGGCGCAGATAGTGGTAGAGCAGGCCCACCCCGACGTGCTGGATATGAATTTCGGTTGCCCGGTCAAGAAGGTGGCCGGCAAAGGAGCGGGCGCCGGTCTGCTGCGCAACATACCGCTTATGCTCGAGATAGCGCGCCGTGTAGTGGACGCCGTAGACATCCCCGTCACCGCCAAGACACGCCTGGGCTGGGACCACAACAATATCATTATCACAGACCTCGCCGAGAGCCTGCAGGACACGGGCATCCGCGCGCTGACCATCCACGGCCGCACACGCTCGCAGGTGTACAATGGCGAGGCCGACTGGGAGCCCATCCGCCAGGTCCGCTCCAATCCGCGCATGCACATCCCCATCATCGGCAACGGCGACATCACCGGCGGCGCCGACGTGGTGAGGCGATTTGCGGAGACGGGCGTCGACGGCATCATGGTGGGCCGCGCCACGTTCGGCCGCCCGTGGATATTCGCCGAGATAGAGCGCGCCCTCGGCCGCCTCGACACCGCAGCGCTCGCCCGCGCCGTCCCGTCACCCCACGAGCCCCTCACGACCGACTGGAAGATGGACGTCCTCATTTCCGAGATCAGAGCAAGCGTGGAGCGGGCCGGCGAACCGGGCGGACTCATCCATATGCGCCGCCACATAGCCGCCTCGCCTCTGTTCAAGGGCATACCCGACTTCCGCCCCACACGCATCGCCATGCTGCGCGCCGAGACTCTCGACGAGATGCTCTCCCTCATGGAGCAGACACGCCCGCTCCTCGCTCTCGGCCAGGAGGGAGAGAAAGCCTGAAAGCCCCTCCGGCGACTGCGAATTCAGCCCAAGGAAGCCCGGTACCGGGGAACAATCTCTCTGATACCTAATAAAAATCTGACAAAATCTATATCAATGAAACATCTGAAAGCTCTCGCGCTCTGCGCCATCATAGCCCTCGCGGCGGTCCCCGCCTTCGGCGCCGGCAAAGCCGCCAAAGTGGTCGTGGCGTATGTGACCTCGTGGTCGCGAGACATTCCCGACCCCAGTCTCATGACTCATATCAACTACGCCTTCGGCGCGGTCTCGGAGGATTTCCGCGGCGTGAGCATCGCCAACGAAGGCCGCCTCCGCACCATCGCGGCCCTGAAGAAGGAGAACCCGCATCTCCGTGTGCTCCTCTCCGTAGGCGGCTGGGGCAGCGGACGCTTCAGCGAGATGGCCGCAAGCGACGAATACCGCGCCCTGTTTGCCCGCGCCTGCCGCAAGGCCTGCGACGACTACAACCTCGACGGCATAGACATCGACTGGGAATATCCCACACAGAGCGGGGCCGGCATCAGCTCTTCGCCTCAGGATACGGAGCATTTCACCCTTCTCATGCGCGACCTGCGCAAGGCTCTGGGCCGGAAGCGCCTTCTCACCATCGCCAACGTGTCCAATGCCGCATACATCGACTTCCGGCAATGCCTGCGCTATATCGACTGGGTCAATGTCATGTCCTACGACATGGGCAATCCTCCCCGTCACCACTCCGCCCTCTACCCCTCCGCGCGCAGCGGCTGGTGTACCACCTCGCAGGCCATCGACGCCCATCTCAAAGCCGGCGTGCCGGCGGACAAGATAGTGATGGGTGTGCCGTTCTACGGCCGCGGCAAGGACAATACGGGTCATTACTTCCGCAATCATGGCAACATCGGCGGCAGCGCCGTAAGCGAGCAATGGGACGAGCAGGCGCAGGTGGCCTACCTGGCAGACGAAACGGGGCAACTGGTGTGCGGATTCGAGAATCCGCGCTCGCTCAGCCTCAAGTGCGGCTACGCCATCGACCACGGCCTCCGCGGCATGATGTACTGGGAGTGGAGCGACGACGACACGCAGCACGACCTAGCCCGCACCCTCTGGCTCAGCATGCAGGAGCTTCGGCCGGTGATTCCGGAGCGCCGTGTCCTTGTGCTCGCAGAGCAGGGGACGATACATCAGGGCTTTGTCGACGCGGTAAAAGCCATGCTCGACAGTCTGGCCCCGCAGATGAACATGCGCCTTACTTATGTCTCCTCGATGAAGGACATCAAGGCCGGCGTCCTGCCGACATATCACGCCATCCTGCAGCTCAACTATCCGCCCTACGCCTGGAGCGACGCCTCCGCCCGCGACTTTGAGCGCTACATCGACGAGGGCCAGGGCGGCTATATCGGCTTCCACCACGCCTCGCTGCTCGGCGACGAGTTCGACGGCTACAGGATGTGGCAGTGGTTCTCCGACTTTATGGGCGGCATCCGCTTCAGGCAGTATATCGCCGCGACTGCCGACGGCACCGTCTGCGTGGAGGACGGGGAGCATCCCGTGATGAAGGGCGTGCCCCGTACATTCACCGTCCCAAAAGACGAGTGGTACACCTACGACCGCGACCCGCGCCCGGGTGTCCACGTGCTGGCCCATGTCGACGAAGCCAGTTACACCCCGCCCTCGGACATCCGCATGGGCGACCATCCCGTCATCTGGGTCAATCCCGCCAAGAAGGCCCGCAATGTATATTTCCAGATAGGCCATCACGCCGACCTGGCCCATCAGCCCGCCTTCCGGCAGATGCTCGTCAACGCCCTCCACTGGGCGCTCTGTGACCGCTGACCCACTGGCCGCAATAATAAGACCGCCGTCCGCCGCATCAAAATCTGAAAATAATGAAAAATCTGCGCTTCATCCTCTTCTTCCTCATCACCGGCCTGACGCTCACCATGCAGGCCGGGGACAACTACCCCGCCCGCTACGCCCGGGCGCCGCGCTTCCGCGCCCTCATCTACTTCGAGCCCGGCGCGGAGGAGGCCCATGTCCAGTTTGACAGGCAGGCCATCACCTTCTTCCACAAGCTCTCCTACGGCGAGGGCTTCCTCTACGATGTCACGACCAATTTTGACGAGTATGCCGGCCGCCTCGGGGACTACAGCGTCATCATCATGCTCAACGCCCTGCCCGGCAGCGCGAAGGGACGCGCGGCCTTTGAGCAGTACATGGAGCACGGCGGCGGGTGGATAGGCTTCCACGCCTCGGGCTACAACGACCGCAGCACGGGCTGGCCCTGGCTGAACAAGTTTCTCGGCTGCGGCACATTCCTCTGCAACAACTGGCCGCCGCAGCCCGCTCTGGTGCGCTGCGAGACGCGCAGACACCCCGTGACGCGGACGCTCCCGCGGGAGTTCGTCGTTCCCGCGAGCGAGTTCTACGAGTGGAGCCCGAGCCCGCGCAAGCAGCGCAACGTAAAGGTGCTCCTCAGCATCTCGCCGCGCATGTACCCATTCGGCATCAAGGACATCGTGACCGGCGGCGACTTCCCCATCGTGTGGACCAACCGCGACTACCGCATGATCTACCTCAACATGGGGCACGGCGACGAGAGCTTTATCGACGCCACGCAGAACCTGCTCTTCACCAACGCCTTCCGCTGGGTGGTAAGCCGCGACCCGAAGGGCAACCCGTTCGACAAATAATCAGAGAGAATAATTCTGGGAACCTTCGAGAATGACTTTATGAAATGATTCTCCTGCGGGTGAAAATTCCTGCGTGAGGAGGAGAAATTCTACTACGAGATAAAAAAATTTATCTCGTAGTAGACGATCGTTCTGCTCGCAGCTAAAATAATTTATGTCGTAGTAGAATTTTCCCGCCTCGCAAAGGCCGATTATAAGGTATTTGAAAAGGGTACGAAACTCGTTTCTCACAATCCTCAGCACACTCTTTCGCGGCGGCTGGCGGCCGCTGAGGCAGCGGCCCTCCCAGCTATCGCGGCCTAAAAGTATGCCCTCATTCACCGGCAACGCAATTATATCTTCGCCATTCGAAAATCGCGCGCTTTTCTGCATTTTGGAAAAGGCATTCCCCACACTTCAAAAAACC
>OMUV01000218.1 GCA_900314335.1 uncultured Prevotellaceae bacterium
ATCGCATCGCAGCTGTCATTCAATCGCATCGCAATTGTCATTCAATCGCATCGCAATTGCCATTCAATCGCATCGCAATTGTCATTCAATCGCATCGCAATTGTCATTCAATCGCATCGCAATTGTCATTCAATCTCATCGCAGCTTCGATGTGATAAGCTCATGCCTTCATTTTTTTGTTCTGAAGCCGTGAAAATTTTTCGGGAATGCGATGGACGATCAGAATGAAGGTCACGAATCTTATTCTGATGTTATTATTACGCAGTCTGGACGGTCCGGTGGATAGCCGTAATGCTTTCTTTGGTATCCCTTAACGCCGCAATTGGTTTTCTAAAGTAAGAGGGTTATATGATGCATTATAGATAAACCGGCAAAATAAGCGCTACCGTTTTGCTCTTGCTTCGCCGGGCCGCAAAATAGGACATAAATAAGTTGAAGGATTCGTAGGCACAATATTTATACTATTAATCCGTTTTTCAGATAAGGTAAAATATATATTATGTTCGACTATATCAAGGGCTCTCTTGCTCAGATCTCGCCCACAAGGGCGGTGGTGGAAGCCGGAGGCATAGGTTTTTCGCTGAATATTTCGCTTACTACATACGATGACATACAAAGTTCACACGAAGCTAAACTTTATGTTTATGAAATCATTAGGGAAGACGCTTTCACCTTTTATGGCTTTTCTACAGAAGAGGAGCGGGAAATGTTTTCTCTTTTGCTGAGTGTCTCAGGAGTAGGGGGCAATACGGCCCGTACCATTCTCTCTGCGTTTACGCCGTCGGAACTGATGTTGGTGATAGACAACGGCAGTACATCCGAGCTCAAGAGCGTTAAGGGCATAGGCCTGAAGACGGCCGAGAGGATTATCGTTGACCTCAAAGGGCGCATTAAGGCCGGTGCGGGCACGGGAAGACTGCCTCAGCAGAGCGTGCCGGAAGACGAAGCTATCCGCGCCCTCTGTGCGCTGGGCTATCCCGAGGCTATGGCGCGCAAGGCTGTCAGCGCAGCCGCCAAACTAAGTAAAGATGGCCTGAGAACAGAGGATTTGATAAAGCAAGCCTTGAAAATGCTCTAATCACGTGCTGTAAATGACAGAGCGGATTAATTTCAATTTTATAAGGGGAGAACGCCGTCTTATTGTCGCGATGGCGCTCTTGCTACTGCCGTGGCTTACGCTGCAGGGCTGGGCGCAGGAGCGCAGGGACGTCAACGACACCACGGCGTCACTCCGCTACAAGGTGAGCAAGACGACTCCGCTTAATGAGAATGAGATAAAGCAGCGCCCGCTCGACCTCAAAACGCCTGCCAATATCAAGGATACGGCCGAGTATGACGAGCGTACCAATATGTATATGGTTGGCGAGAAGATAGGCGACACATATCTCAATACGCCTTTGCTGCTCACACCCGACGAATATATGAAATGGAGCCTCAAGAGGTCCATGCAGAAGTATTACGCCGACAAGAACGAGGAGCTCTATCAGAGTAACGGCAAGGAGAAATTTGACTTCACCGACATGCATTTCTCGCTGGGACCGGCGGAGAAGATTTTCGGCCCGGGCGGCGTGCAGATCAAGACACAGGGCTCGGCCGAACTGAAACTCGGGGCTACGATCACCAGCGTGGACAATCCAACGCTGCCGCTCAGATATCGCAAGACCTTCGGATTTGATTTCGACGAGAAGGTAAACCTCTCCCTAAACGGTAAGATAGGCGATAAGATGGACATGAACCTCAACTACAATACAGAGGCTACTTTCGATGTGGACTCCAAGGACTTAAAGCTCACTTACCAGGGCAAGGAGGACGAGATAGTGAAGCTCCTTGAAGCCGGCAATGTCTCCATGCCGTCCAATCTGTCGCTCGTCAAGGGCGCATCTTCGCTTTTCGGCCTGCGCACAGACCTCCAGTTCGGCAAACTGAAATTGCAGACAGTTATCTCCCGTAAAAATTCCACTTCCTCGTCCGTGAAATCAAGCGGCGGCAATCAGTTGACCTCCTTTGAGCTCTCAGCTGTGGACTATGAGGAGAACAGACACTTTTTTCTCTCGCATTTCTTCCGTGACAATTATGACCGCTATATGGCGCAGCTGCCCAATATAGCCTCTGGAATTACGGTCAACAGGGTAGAGGTGTGGGTGACCAACAAGACGGGCGCTACCAATAATACCCGCAGCATCATTGCCCTCACGGATCTGGGCGAGAGCAGCCATATTGGCAACAGTAAATGGACCGGCAGTGGCGGGGCACAGCCGTCCAATACGTCCAACAATCTCTACTCGACGCTCACAACCTCCTACGCCGATGCCCGCGATATCAGCCGCACTACCTCCACACTCGATGGCATTGGCGACTTTGTCGGCGGACGTGACTATGAGAAGCTCGAAAACGCGCGCAAGCTCAGTAGCTCCGAATATACCGTCAACACCGCTCTGGGTTATATCTCGCTCAAGTCAACGCTCCAGACTGACCAGGTGCTTGCCGTGGCATACGAGTACACGTATCAGGGACGTACATATCAGGTGGGTGAGTTCTCCACCGATGTTAAGGATAACACGCAGGCACTCTTTGTCAAGTCACTCAAGAATACGTCGAATGTGCCGCAGATGGCCAACTGGGACCTGATGATGAAGAACGTATATTCCCTTAATGCGACCAATGTACAGAGCAGTAACTTCCGGCTGGATGTCAAGATACTGAGCGATACGACCGGCGTTTACCTTACTTATCTTCCCGAGCAGGGACTCAAAAATACGCCGCTGCTGAGGCTGATGAATTTGGACCGCCTCGATAACAATAAGAAAGTCAACCCTAACGGCTATTTCGACTTTATCGACGGCTATACCATTGATGCATCTACCGGCAGGGTGTTCTTCCCCTCTGTTGAGCCGTTCGGCGCTTTCCTGAAGAATAAAATCGGCGATGACAATATTGCGGAGAAATATATCTTTCAGGAGCTCTACGATTCGACCAAGACTGTAGCAAAGCAGATAGCAGAGAAAAACAAATACCTGCTCACCGGCCAGTATAAGGCTTCGCAGCGAAGCGGCGAGATAAGTCTCGGCGCTACTGACGTGCCGCAAGGAAGCGTCGTGGTCACCGCTGGCGGCGTGACGCTCACGGAGGGCGTGGACTACACCGTGAACTATAGCGAGGGAACCGTATCGATTATCAATCAGAGCATCATCGACGCCGGCACTCCGGTCAATGTGAGTCTGGAGAGTAACACCGACTATGGGCTGCAGCGCAAGACATTGCTCGGCATGAACTGGGAGTACGACTTTACTAAGGATCTCCGCCTGGCCGGTACCATCATGCATCTCTCCGAGCAGCCGCTGACTACGAAGGTGGCCATGGGAAGCGAGCCGCTGAACAATACCGTATGGGGCGTCAGCATCAATTGGAAGAAGCAAAGCCAGTGGCTCACCGACATGCTTGACAAACTGCCGTTCCTCTCGCTCTCCCAGCCGTCAAACATCAACTTCACTTCCGAGTTTGCGCAGCTTCTCGCCGGAAACAACAAGGGTTCGCAGGGCAACAGCTCTTATATCGACGACTTTGAACAGACGAGCAGCAAGATAGACATCAGCACACCCACCGACTGGCAGCTGAGCTCCACTCCATCCTCATTCCCTGAGAGCCGCCTCAGCAATGACATACGCTATGGATACAATCGCGCGCTTCTGGCCTGGTACAAGATCGACCCGCTCTTTACGCGCCGCTCTTCTTCGCTTACGCCGAGCCATATCAAGAGCGACCTCGAGCAGCTCTCCAATCACTATGTACGCGAGGTGTACAATCGCGAATTGTTCCCCAACAAAGAGCAGCGATTTGGCGAGAGCTCCACAATCTCTGTGCTCAATCTGGCCTACTATCCCTCTGAGCGCGGACCGTATAACCTTAATACGGATGTAGACCAGGACGGACTTCTCGCTTCGCCGCGCAGTCATTGGGGCGGCATGATGAGGCGCCTGAACACAAGTGATTTCGAGCAGGCCAACATAGAATACGTGGAATTCTGGCTGATGGACCCCTTTATATATACGCGTAATGAGTCTGGCGATTTCTCTGGCGACCTTTGCTTTGATCTCGGCGAGATTAGCGAAGACATTCTGAAGGACGGCAAAAAGTTTTATGAGAGCGGTATGCCTATAGACGGCAGTTCCTCGATGTATACCGAGACAGTCTGGGGCCGCGTGCCGTCGCAGAATAGTGTGACTTACGCCTTTAATACCAGCAGCAACGCACGCAGCAAGCAGGATATAGGTCTCAATGGTCTCTCCAGCGCCGATGAAGCCACCTATCCTGCATATATGACATATTTGGAGGAGATGCGTTCCAAGGTTCGTCCTGCTGTGTATGACTCTCTTGCTGCCGATCCGGCCGGCGATGATTATCATTATTTTCGCGGCTCTGATTTCGATCGCAACAAGACTTCTATCCTCGACCGCTATAAGCATATCAATTCGCCGGAAGGCAACTCGCCCGATTCTTCCGACTCGCCTGAGAGCTATTCTACTGCTTATAAGTCCACTCCCGATGTTGAGGATATCAATCAGGACTATACTCTCAACGAGTATGAGAAGTATTTCGAGTACAAGATTCATCTTTCTCCCGATGGTATGCAAGTAGGGCAGAACGATATTGTGGACAGCCGCACGGCGCAGGTGACGCTGAGAAATGGCAGTAAGCCACAGGTGAATTGGTACCTGTTCCGGGTGCCCATAAAAAGCTATACCAGCAAGGTCGGCAACATAAGCGACTTTAACAGTATTCGCTTCATGCGCCTCTACCTTACCAACTTTGAGAAACCAATTATCCTGCGCTTTGCCACGCTGGAATTGGCGCGCGGTGAATGGAGAACCTACGAGCAGAGCCTTAACTCCCTTGGGCAGGTAGATCAAGGGAGCGGCGAACTGGATGTGGCAGCCGTCAATTACGAGGAGAACAATGAGAAGCTGCCTGTCAATTACGTCATCCCGCCCGGCATTACGAGAGTAGTGGACCCCAATGAGTCGCAGCTGCTCGAACAGAATGAGCAGGCCCTCCAGCTTGTGGCCAAGAACCTTGGCAGCGGTCAGGCCCGTGCCGTATACAAGAACACCAACCTTGACCTGAGAAAGTACAAGCATATTCAGATGTTTGTCCACGCCAACACAACGACTGAGGACAAGTCTCTCACCGATGATGCCACTTCGGTATTCATCCGCCTTGGCTCTGACTACAAGAGCAATTATTACGAATACGAGATTCCGCTGAAGATCACTCCTGACGGTAAGTACGACAGGTATTCTACTGCCGACCGCCTGCGTGTATGGCCGGATGAGAATATGCTCGACATTGATTTGTCCAAGTTTACCGACATAAAACGCGAGCGCAACCGGCAGCGTAGCGCTGGCATGGCTTCCTACTCTCAGGCTTTCTCATCTTATGACACCGACCGCCCGCAGAATAAGATCACCGTTATGGGCAATCCTACTCTTGGCGAAGTGCGCACCATGATGATAGGCGTGAGGAACAACTCACGTCAGGTATCGAGCGTAGAGGTGTGGGTAAACGAACTGCGATTGCAGCACTATACAAATAAGGGCGGATGGGCTGCTAAGGGAAATCTTAACATGCAGCTCTCTGATCTGGCGCAGCTTAACCTCGGCGGCCATATCGAGACAGATGGCTTCGGCGGCGTAGAGGATAATGTGGCCCAGCGGCGCGATGATAATCTGTATGAATATGACATGTCGCTCAATGTAGACCTCGGTCGTTTCCTGCCTGAGAAAGTCAAATTCAAAGCTCCGCTCTATTATTCCTACAGCAAGGAGAAAGTCAAGCCCAAGTACAATCCGCTTGACACCGATATGGAGATGGACGAAGCTCTCGACGCCCTCACTACCAAGGCTGAGCGGGATAGTCTGAGGCGCATATGCGAGACGACTGAAGTCAACTCCAACTTCTCGCTCTCCAATGTCAAGTTTAACATCGCTACCAAAGGTCATCCCATGCCTTACGACCCGACAAACTTCTCCTTCAGCTATTCGCACAGCCATAAGCAGAACGAGGGCCAGACCATCGTGTGGGAAAAGGACGACAGCTGGAAATTGGGCGGCTACTATTCCTGGTCACCGTCTTACAAGGGTTTCTCTCCCTGGGGCAAGATGAAGAGCAATAGCCCGTGGCTCAAGATTCTCAAGGATGAGAAGTTCAATTATCTGCCTCAGAATATCTCAGTCAATTCAGAGATTACCCGCTCTTACTACGAGCTGCAGGAACGCGACATGCAGCAGCTGGATAATACCACGTTGCCGCTTACGTGGGCAAGCGACTTCTTCTGGAATCGCAGGCTCAACCTGCAGTGGGATTTCACCTCCAATATCCGCGCTTCCTTCAATTCAGCTACGAATGCCGAGATTGAGCAGCCCAATGTCCCCGTCAACAAATCCCTCTATCCCGATGATTATTCTGCGTGGAAGGACTCTGTGTGGAGAAGCCTAAAGCATATGGGCACGCCGCTTACCTATCAGCAGAACTTTGATTTCTCCTGGAAGATTCCCATTAACAAGATTCCCGCTTTTGCCTGGGTTACGCCCGACATCTCGTTCCGTTCTTCTTACGGATGGAATCGCGGTACTTATCTCGAGGACGGTTCGACGCTTGGTAATACCATCAGCAATACGCGCGACGTCAACGGCAACCTCCGCCTCAATATGCTGACCCTCTACAACAGCATTCCGTTCCTCAAAAAAGTGAACCGCAAATTTGCGACGACCACATCCAGCGCTTCGACCAAGAAGAATGACAAGAACAATAAGGATAATAAGGAGAACGTGTTTACTTCCGAGGTGCAGCTTCTCTCTGATACTACGGTCATGGTAAAGCATTCCAAGCATTCCAAAAATCTTCGTGTCAGAGCGTTCAGAACCGATGGCAAGCCCTATCCTCTGCGTTACAAGGTAGTGGATGCAAACAACATCCTCATCACTTCACGCGACACATCGCGTATTAAACTGACCGTAAGTCCGCGGGCTACGCTGGAGTCGCAGACATGGTATAAGATACTGCAGGGCGCGACACGTCTGGCTATGAGCCTGCGGAATGTAAGCGTGAGCTATAAGAACACATACAGCATGAATTTGCCCGGATTCTTGCCAAATGTGGGCGATGTATTCGGGCAGAGAAGTTCCTCCGGCCTGCAGCCCGGATTGGGTTTCGCTTTCGGATTGACAGGCGGCAGCTACATTACCAAGGCCCGCGACAACGGCTGGCTGCTGATGAGCGACAGCGTCACCACTCCCGCTTCGACCAGTCAGAACGAGGCTTTGCAGATCAATGCTTCGCTTGAGCCTGTGCCCAATCTTAAGATTGACCTGAACGCTTCGCATACCCGCAACAAGTCGCGCAGCATACAATACATGTTCTCCGGCATGCCGACTACAGAAACCGGCTCATTCAACATGACTACCATCTCTCTGTCATCTGCCTTTGAATCGGTAGGTAATGCGGACAACAATTATGAGAGCAAGACATTCAACAAGTTTGTCAACTCGCTCGATAAATTCCAGGCCAGAGTAGAGAAGCAATACGAGGGCGCAGTATATCCCACGGCCTCTTCGCTTGCCGGAAAGACCTTCGACCCCGCCAACGGCACAGTATCCAAATACAGCGCCGACGTTATGATCCCGGCCTTTCTTTCCGCTTATTGCGGCGGCAAATCGCTTGACATATTCCCCAGTCTGATGAAGATGCTGCCCAACTGGAAGGTGACCTATTCCGGCCTGACCAGGCTACGCTTCATGCGGCCAATATTCAAGTCGTTTAATATCACTCACTCCTATCAGTCCATTTACAGCGTGGGCTCGTACAACACGTTCTCTTCGTTCATGCAGCTTGCCGGCGCCCGGGGATTTGTCACGGACGCTCAGAGCGGCAATCCTATCCCGTCGTCTATGTACGACATCTCCACGGTGTCCATTAACGAGAGCTTCTCCCCGTTCCTCGGCTTCGACATGACGTTTGACAACAACATCACAGCGCGCCTGCAGTACAACCGCACGAGGATGCTGTCCCTCTCCATGACTTCCGGCCAAATCTCCGAGGCCCGCTCCAATGACTATGTGGTGGGCGTGGGCTACAAGGTGGACGATCTTAAGCTGTTCAAGCCGTCGCTCAAGACACGCAAGCGTCGCTCCAACCGGCGCCGTAATACGCGCAAGAAAGCCGATACGGAGGAGACGGATAAGAAAGAAGATAATAACAATAACGACCGTGACCGCGGGGCTGGCTATATAAACAATGACCTGAATGTCCGTCTGGATCTTTCGATACGTAATCAGAGTTCCATACAGCGCAACATCATGACTATGCTCTCGCAGGCGACATCGGGCAATACGGCGTTCAAGATTTCCTTTACGGCCGACTATACCCTCTCGAAGCTGATCACACTCTCTGCCTATTATGACAGGCAGACCAACAAGCCCTTGCTTTCCTCCACGTCCTATCCTACCACGACGCAGGACTTTGGCGTAACGATCAAGGTGTCTCTTACGAGATAGTACGTGCTGAATTTGTTTTAAGCGCTCCGTAAAGGGCTAAAACTACATTTGAGAAGAGAAAAATCATCTCAAATGTAGTTTTTCTCAAGTGCCTTGTAAGATTTCTGTTGTGTAGGAGGGTTTTTGAGAAGTATGCAGAAGGCGTCTCTCAAAAGGAAATGCCAAACTCGTTTGCACCGTCCATATACATTCCTGCGCCGTCTGCTGACGACTTTGAGACGAATTTTACGTCCGTGTAAGTAGTTGTCTTTCAGTGTACCGCAGAGGGGCAAAATTACATTTGAGATGTTTTAAAACGTCTCAAATGTAATTTTGCTCATCTCAAATGTAGTTTTTGCGTTAAGCGGAAGGTTTTTTGAGGAGTGCATACACGATGCTTCTCAAGAAGGGGAAATCCATCTGTATGCCCTATAAGTATATATTCATAAAGCGCCTGCCGACGACTTGAGACTTCTTCGGCGGCATCTGCAAGTGTGTAGAAATCAGCGTCCCGCAGAAGCGCAAATTCTACTGCGAGATAAATTTTTTTATCTGCGAGTAGAATTTTTTCTTCTCCCACGAGGCATTTTTTACAAGGGGAAAGCTGTTTCCAATATCCCATACAAACAAAAAAGCCTCCGCAGTAAAGTGGAGACTTTTAATATTCAACTTTGATAAAGTGGGGAACTTACTTCAGCGCGTACGTTGTGTCTGTTCCCTTCTCGACTACTTCAAGCTTGTCTTCGCGAAGAAGCCATCCTAAACCGAGGAAGAAATCCTTTTCGCTAATCTTAGCAAGCTTCTTGATAGATTTCTGCGTCTGAGGTCCCTGCTCGTTTAGCACGTTCCAAATTTTTCCTGCTGTTTCTCCAGCTTTTTCTTGTAACATAATTGTGAATGTTTTGAATGAGATTATTATTGTAGTATGCTCTACGACATTGCTGTCTCATGTAACTGCTACAAAATTAATACCTTCTTTCTTTACATGAGTGGTGAAAGACATGGAAATCCACGATAAGTCTCTATTTGCTAAAATATTTGTAATGCAAAAGTTGCAGAAGCTGAAAGCATCACGCGGTGCAAATACGGAGAATGCCGTCCTGATGCGCGCCTGTTACAGGTCGGAATATATAGTCTTAATTTGCGCATTGAAGGATAGCCGTTTAGAGATGTGTCATTGTATAATATCTCTATTTTGCGATTTTACGGGTCGGAATATGCGTATTTATAAGTTTAATGCCGTCTCAGTTTCCTCTGAATATAAAAAGCTGTAATTT
>OMUV01000144.1 GCA_900314335.1 uncultured Prevotellaceae bacterium
ATTGCGAGGATATCAGAGAGCCGGAAGCTTTTCGTGGCTTCCGAAGCTCACGCCAAAAATAAAATCCCGCCCCTGCTGATTGTGGGGACGGGATTTTTAGTTGTAGTGTTGAGGCCGGATAGAATCTTTTCGGTCTTCGGCTTTCACTTCATGTCGTAATGCTCTTTTATAGGGATCTCATTACCGACTTTGTCAATGAATTTGTATTCCAGAAAGCCTAAGCTCTGATTGGGAATGACCTTGACGGTGAACTTGTACCTCAGTTTCCATTTTCTCAGAATAGAAAATATTCCCTTGTAGATATAGGCATATACGTATGGGTGAACGTGCAGGGTGAAATTGCGCATGCCGGAATTGTAGATGGCTTCCACTTTGTCGGAGAGCATGTCGACGAACAGCAGCGAGGGACGTATCTTGCCCGTGCCGCCGCAGGTGGGACATGTTTCCTCTACTTCTACCTCGGTGGCGGGGCGTACCCTTTGCCGTGTTATTTGCATCAGCCCGAATTTGGATAACGGCAGGATATTGTGGCGGGCGCGATCGTTCTGCATGGCCTGATTCATTCGTTCATACAGTTTCTGCCGGTCTTCGGCCAGTGTCATGTCGATAAAGTCTACGACAATGATGCCGCCCATATCACGCAGTCGGAGTTGGCGGGCCAGTTCGTCGGCCGCTCCCATGTTTACTTCCAGTGCGTTTGCTTCCTGTCCGTCCGGGTTCTTGGCTCTGTTACCGCTGTTTACGTCTACCACATGCAGGGCTTCGGTATGCTCTATTATCAGATAAGCTCCGTGCCGGTAAGTAACGGTCCTGCCAAAAGACGATTTGATTTGCTTGGTTACGCCAAAGTTGTCGAATATAGGTATCTCTCCGTTGTACAGCTTTACTATGTCTTTGCTTTCGGGGGCTATGAGGTGCAGGTAATTGGAGATTTCGGAGGCTATTTCTTTATCGTTGATGTAGATGCTCTCAAAGGTAGGATTGTACATATCCCTCAGCAGGGCAGAGGCCCTGCCTATCTCCTCGTATACCAGCTGCGGGCGTTTGTTGGTGCCTGCGGCCCGCCTGAATGCCTCATGGCAGCGTTTCAGCAAGGCTTTTATTTCTGTGTCCAGCTCTGAGGCGCGCTTTCCTTCGGCTACAGTTCTTATGATAACACCAAAGTTCTTGGGCTTGATGCTGTATACAAGTTGCTTGAGCCGTGCCCTTTCTGCGTCGTTTTTAATCTTGGAGGAGACGGATACTTTGTCGCTGAATGGGATTAATACTACGTTGCGTCCTGCAAACGAAAGCTCCCCGCTCAGACGCGGGCCTTTGGTGGAAATAGGTTCCTTGGCTATCTGCACCATAATCTCGTCGCCGGCTTTTAATATGTCGCTTATCTTTCCGTCCTTGGGAAGGTCGGGCTCCTGCCTGAGTCTGGTCTGTTCCAGTGGCTTATAGATGCCCGAGCTGATATTCTGGATGTAGGGCAGGGCTTTGTTGTAGTGCAAGCCCAAATCAAGGTAATGCAGGAATGCCTCGCGTTCGTATCCTACCTCTACAAAGCAAGCATTGAGCGCCGGGAGTATCTTTTTTACTTTCGCAATATATATATTGCCTACGGCTGTGGAATCAGAGCGCTTCTCGCTCATGTATTCTACAAGGCGCTTGTCCTCTAATAAAGCTATAGATATGTCTTTCGGCCTGCAGTTGATGATGACTTCGCTTGTCATATATGCAGTATTGTGTTTTGAGATTGAACTCTAATTATGAGCCTTGTGTTAGGATTTTATCTCTTAGGGTATTTTCCCTGGCTTAAGAGATTTACAAAATAAGGATTTGTTCCCCTTTTGCTTAAATAAACTAAGGACAAACTTCAAGCTCCGCAGAATGAGGGCGAGAAGTTTGTCCTTATTTCATAAGAGTACGCGGAGAATAGGCTTATTTGCTCTTATGCCTGTTCTTACGTAATCTCTTTTTGCGCTTGTGAGTAGACATCTTATGTCTTTTTTTCTTTTTACCGCTTGGCATAGTTTTTAATGTTATAAGTTCGATTATTATTTTTTTTCGGTCTATTCGGCGAATTATCGTCTACTCAGGCCTTGATAGAATTTACAAACGTCTTGGCAGGCTTGAAAGCCGGTATATTGTGCTCCGGGATGATGATAGTAGTATTCTTCGAGATGTTACGTGCGGTCTTCTGAGCGCGCTTCTTGAGAATGAAGCTGCCAAAACCGCGGAGGTATACGTTCTCTCCTTTTTCAAGTGAATCTTTTACGGCTGCCATAAATGCCTCTACACTTGCGAGTACTGTTACTTTATCGATGCCCGTTTGCTTGGAAATTTCGTTTACAATCTCTGCTTTAGTCATAACAATGTATATATTATTTATTATTCTACTTGATTAGATATAGTCCTTTTTAATTTGCGTGCAAAGATATATTTTTCTATTGATATATAGAAGTATGCGCGTGCGCTTTTTGCTCCTGACGGCCTATTTTTGTTCATCTTTATTGACTGCACGTTTCGTTTTCGTGCTATGAAGCGCTGTAATGAAACATTGGGGCACCTCGCTCTCGAACTTCATCAGCTCGTGTGTGCGCGGATGATAGAAGCAGAGCATATATGCGTGCAGGCACAATCGGCCGCAGTCATCCTCTCCGCTTCCGTACTTTCTGTCGCCCACAACGGGGTGCCCAATGTCCTGCATATGAACGCGTATCTGATTCTTCCTGCCGGTATCGAGCTTGAGCTCCACAAGCGTGAATCTCTCGCCGGATTCCCTGACGCGGAAGTGGGTGAGAGCGTATTTCCCGCCGTTGTTCTCCGCAGAGCTGTGCACGACATAGTCCCTGTCCTCCTTGAGCCAGCTCTCCACTGCGCCCGACTGCCGTTCAAAGCGTCCTTCGGTGAGGGCGATGTAGCGTCTGTCGGTGACCAGATTCTTCCATTCGTTCTCCATCAGTTCGGCCGTCTCTCTGTTTTTGCCGTACACCATTAGTCCTGACGTATCGCGGTCCAGGCGGTGAATGACGTGCGATGTGCACTTCTGATGAGAGCGCCTCAGGTGGTTGTCAAGGATGGTCTTTACCGAGAAGCTCTTCGGGGTAGTGGGAGCCGAGAGAATTCCGACATTCTTGTCGATGACTATTACATCGTGATCCTCGTACACTATCCTGAGGTACTTGCTGCTCACCGCGCCGGAGGGCTTGCGACGGCTTATCTCCACTACCATTCCCGGGGATAGAGGGTAGTCGTAGCGCGTGACAGTGTTCTTGTCCACCATCACGCCGCCTCCGGAGAGGATGCTCTTGGCCTTTGTACGGCTGATGCCGTTGAGCGCTTGCTCTATAAACGGCAACAGCTCGCATTTCTCCATTATGGTAAATTGGATGTACTTGTTCATCTGCTTTGTTTACTTCGAAAAATGACTTTGCAAAGATACAAAATCCCAAGTCCTCCGGCTTCCTTTACCTATTCATATTTATATATCGGCGCATGTCAGGCCGTCTGTGAGAGTAGCCTACTGACCGAAAGAGCGTTTGCGCATGGCCGGAGCCGGGGCCTTGCCGCTGTTGCCGGTGTCATTGCTGCGGGTGACGGTTCTCGTGACCGGATTCTCTCTCGTCTTGCTGCCGCTGCCGATGATGTTCGTGTTCTGGCGCGAAGGCCTATCAGTTCTGGCCGCGTCCGTGTTTGTGCGCGGTGTGACATTCACCCTTTCAGTCCGCTGCGGGATCACGGGCTGACGCTGCGTGCTCACGGGCTGGCGCTGTTGTGTCGTGTTAACGCTCCTGTCGTTGCCTTCTATCTTGTCACGGTAGTTACCTCCGGAACTGTATGTCTTGCCGTTGGACGACTCGCGCTGTTGCCTTATCTGCGACTGAAAATCATTATTTCTATTTCTCGCGTTCTGCGGCCTGTTGGCAGAAAAATCACGGTTGTCAGCGCGGCCTCTGTCCTGGTCGTCGGCACGGCCCCGGTTGAAGTTACCCCTGTCCATGTCCGGCCTGCGCATGTCATCGCGGTGCCGGTAGACAGGATCGCCCCTGAAGTTGCGGCGGCCGTATTCCGGGGTTCTGGGCCGCGGTGCATCGTAGCGAATACCATTATTATAGTAGAAGCCGTGGCTATAATGGCTGTAACGGTCTCTCATTCCGCCGTAGGACGAGAATGTCATATTCCTGTAGGGGCTGACATAATGGCGCGGAGGTAGCGGCCGGCCGCGATAGACATCGTAGATGGCCGGGCGCGAGAAATAGAAGAAGCCGCGGTCGTAGTAGTCATAGGCCAGCATGATGCAAATGCCGTTGCGCATCACAAGCGGGCGGTAGAAATAGTTGGTGTAGCGGTACAGATCGTATTGAGACGGCGTGAGCACATAGCGCAGGTCCATGTCGCGATAGTTCCAGTATACGCCGCCAATATCAGTCGAGTAGTTGATATTGAGAAAATAGTTCAGATTTATCTCATATACCTTGTCGTATTGTTCCTGTGACAGATTTAGATCGTAGGCCATCTTGTCGGTGAGATACCATGACCTGTCTCTCGCCTCACTGTAGCTTAAGGCAAACATACTGCTTGCTATGACGCAGAACACCGTCGATAATAATAGCTTTTTCATGATTGCTGAGGTTGTTTGGTATTACATGTTCTTTTTGCAAAAGTGCGGAAAACTTCCTTTCCGTACAAATATTTAGACAAAAAGAATTGTATAGAATCTAAACAATTCTATTTTTCCGCCCGTCTCGGGGCTGCGAAGGCCCGGAAAAGCTCTGGCAAACCGCCCTCAGATCAAGTCTGGCGTAAATAAACGGACATAGAAATAGAATGTATTCCGTCCGTGGGAAATTGCACGCCGCAAAGAGTGTATCGACGATTGAATATCGGCTGATCAGAAATGGATTATATCTACGTCTGACGGGCCAGATTTTTGCCCTCGTAAGTGCGTGAGATTCAGTGCCTGCGAGAGGGCAAAATTACATTTGAGACGTTTTAAAACACCTCAAATGTAGTTTTTCTCAAGTGCCTTGTGAGAATTCTAGCGTGCGGAAGGGTTTATGGAGTGTGCGGAAACGAGCATTCCGGAGAAGGGAATATTCATCGTTTGCGTGTTCAAAGGTAGTTTCTGACGGCCACCGCTGACGACCAGAAGGCAATTCGTGAGCCTTCGTAACTACGTAAAAATCAGCCTTCCGCAGAAGCGAAAATTCTACTGCGACATAAAATTTTTTATCTACGAGATAACGAGTCGTCTACTACGAGATAAATTTTTTTATCTGCGAGTAGAATTTTTTCTTCTCGCACGGGAACTTTTTCTTGTCCCATCAGACTGTCCGTCCGGTCGCATTAGAATTTTTTCTGGTCGCGTCAGACTGCGAGTCCGTTCGCAT
>OMUV01000148.1 GCA_900314335.1 uncultured Prevotellaceae bacterium
AAAATGGCGAAGGCAGAGTAAGAATAAGGCACGGAAGAATTAGAAAAAGGGACGGCATATTGGGAAAGCGGCACAGCTTTCCTACGGGAATTTTCCACAACAAAGACCGCCTTTTTCCGCCAACCGTAAAAACCCTTCCGCATACGCGGCTTCTCACAAGGCACCTGAGGAAAACTACAAGGCACCTAGTTTCCCTCAGGTGCCTTGTAGTTTTGCCCCTTTCAGAGCGTTATATTTCAGCTATTTACACGGGCGCGGAAATTCGCATTTTCCGCGCCCGTGACTATGTATCGGGATCAGTCGATCACCATGTCAAACTGGTCGTAGGAGGCTGTGCGATGAGCGTACTTCTTGGTGGTGGGCGAGATGCCGAACAGCGGGGAGTAGGTGCGCACCTTGATGGTCTTGCCGTCGGGCATGAACTCGAGGATTCTGAGCCAGCCGTCGCCGCCGTTGCCTTCCCATCCGCCGCCGAGGATCTGCACATTGAACATCATCTGATGCACTATCTTGCCGGCGTTGTTGGGGTCCTTGCGATAGGCCACGCTCTGGTCAAAGTCGCCCGGGTTGCCGGTGTGGCCGCAGATGACGAGCCGGATGTTGGGCACCTGACTTATCAGTTTGTCCCAGATCTCCTGCCCGTAGTTGCGCGGGGAGATTTTATAGTTCTCATTCTTGGTGCGCTCGGCCGTCTTCTCGCGCAGGAAGGAGTGGGTCATGAAGATGACCTTGTAGTCCTTGTACTTGTCGCTGCGGCAGAGCCCGGCGGCCCAGGATAGCACTTCGTCGCGCGGGGCCCACTCGGAGGTGATGACAAGGATGTCGCCCCAGTGCTTGTCGTGGAATGCGTAGGCCGAGTTCTCAAGCGACACCTTGCCCTCGCGGTTGGGGAAGGCGGCCACGAGACAGTCGGCGAGCTTCGAGTTGCGCTCGAAGGTGAAGTACTCGGGGAAATGGGTGAAGCCCTCGTCGCCGCGCACATAGCCGTACTCGTGATTGCCCGGGGAGATGATGTAGGGGACGCGGTTGTCCAGGCGCTTCATGCAGTGAGAGGCCCACTCCCACATCTGGCGGCTGGTCTGATTGAGCATGGAGCGGTTGCGCACGATGTTCTCGTTCTGCTCGATGAGGTCGCCCGTGAGCAGGACGGCTTTGATTTTCAGATTATCGATATTGTCGGCGCACCATGCCGTGCAGAGCTCGAAGAGGGGCTGATTGATGTCATACTTGGTGTAGCCCTGCGGGTCGCCCATGAGGATCATGGAGAACGACTCCGGGTCGATAAGGCTCTGCCGGTCTGCCCTGTGCTGGGCGGCGGCGGGAGAGGCCGCGGTCATGAAGAGCGCGGTGGCGGCAAGGGCGGTGGCCGTCCGCCTGAGCCGGATGATGAGTGATGAAGAGTACATATTTATTGTTAAATGCTTTATGGTCTCCTGAAAGTCAGGTTTTGCAAATTTAGGCATTTAACATGAGATTAGCCTGCCGGCCGCCGGCTTTTCTCCCCTCTCAGGCGTTGCTGCCGGAGGAAATCTTGAATATCTTCCAGACGCTGTAGTCCATGCCGTTGTCGTAGACATCGGAGCCCTCGATGCGCTTCAGGTATCTCACGACCCTCACGGTGACGGGCAGGGCGATGACCTCGTAGAGCGTCTTGAGGACCACCTGCCATATCATGAGCGCGGGCAGGGCCTCAAGGGGCACTACGCCGCCCAAGGCGAGGGGGAAGAAGATGACCGAGTCGCAGGTCTCTCCGGCGATGGTCGAGGCGATGGCGCGGAGCGAGAAGCGGCGCCCGTGGTCGTGGATCTTCATGCGGCTCATGACGTAGGCGTTGATGAAACTGCCCGCGAGAAACGCCAGAAACGAGGCGAAGGCTATGCGCGGGGCGAGGCCGAAGACGGCATGGAAGCCCGCGTCGTTGTGCCAGTAGGGCGCGGCGGGAATAGCGTCGCAGATGGCGCCCATCATCACCACGAAAAAGTTCATCAGGAAGCCGCACCATATCAGCAGGCGCGCCTTGGCGTAGCCCCACACCTCGCAGACACAGTCGTTGATAATGTAGGACACGGGGAACACGATCAGGCCGCCCGTGAGGGAGACGCCGAGAATGTTGATTTGCTTTGTCTCGAGGAGATTGGCCGTGATGAGGCACACACAGAAGAGCGTACTGAAAAGCATGAAGAGTACACTCACATTACTTTTGAGTCTATTCATTGTCTTGTTTTTTACGAGGTTTTCAAGCACTCGGTGATTAATTCGGCGGCAAAGATACGCATTTTCTCCCGAATACCGGGCTCCCCGGGGCCTCATCGCGCTCCGGAGGAGGGATTTTATGAGGAGAATGTCATAAAATGGAGTCATAAAGTCTGTAGAAACGGGAAAAATAGTAAATTTGCGAGGATAAATCATTTACTAATATTAGAAAATAACCTATATGAAGCACCTGAGAGGTATGGCCATGGCTCTGTTCGTGAGCATGGCGACAGGGATGATGGGACAGATAACGCCCACGTCCCTTACGGTAGAGCATCTGAGCGACAACATACTCATCGACCCCCCGACGGCGGGCAGCAAGCCGCCGCGCTTCTCATGGGTGAACAAGGCCGCCGCCGGCGCCATGGGCGAGACACAGCGGGCCTACCGCATCTGCGTGGCCACCACGGAGAGCGCCGCCAGAAAAGGCAAAGGCGACATGTGGGACAGCGGCAAGACGAAATCGGACGAGAGTTACCTGATCGAGTACAAGGGCAAACCGATGAGCGAAGGTAAGGACTACTACTGGAGCGTCAGGGTCTGGAACGGCAAAGGCAAGGCCTCGGCATGGAGCGCCCCGCAGAAGTTCTCCACCGGCATCAATCCCGCCTCCTGGGGAGCCAAGTGGATCGGCGCGCCGTGGATAGGCGAAGAGCCGCAGAACGCTCTGGGTAAAGGCATCCTGCGAGATGCCGACGACGCGCCGTACCTGCGCAAGGGTTTCGAGACCCGCAGCGGACAGATACGCAGCGCCAAAGCCTACGTCACGGGCCTGGGATACTTCGATCTCTTTGTCAACGGCAAGAAAGCGGGCAATGATTTACTGGTGCCCAACTTCACCAACTACACCTCCCGCCCCAACCTGAAAGCCTTCGGCATCTCTCTGGACGAGAAGTCGAGCGGATTTCGCGTAAGCTATCTGAAATATGACATCACCGACATGCTCAAGAGCGGAAAGAATGCGGTGGGCGCGATGCTTGCCCCCGGCTATTTCGACGCCCGGAATAACAGAATAGGAGCCTTCGGCAGCCCGCGCTTCATCTGCCGCATCGAGATAGAGTACGCCGACGGCACGAAGCAGAGCATCGTGAGCGACGAGAGCTGGAAGGCGCACCGCAGCGGAATAACGAAGTCCGACCTGCACGAGGGCGAAAACTACGATGCACGGCTTGAGATACCCGACTGGTGCAGCCCCGACTTCGACGACAGCAGCTGGGAGAAGGTCGTGGAGCGCAAAGCCCCCGACGGCAAGCTCACCGCATTTGACACCAACCCCGACCGCGTGACCAAGGTCTACAAGCCCGTGAGCCGCACGACCAACGCCGACGGCACAGTGACCGTAAACTTTGGCAAGATGATCTCCGGCCGTCTGCACATCAAGGGCGTGAAGGCCAAAGCCGGCGACGTGATGGAGATGACCTACATAAGCCGTTATCCCGAGGGCGGCAGCTACACGTTCAAGGACAGCGAGCCGATCGACTACGCGCCGCAGTTTGTCTGGTATGTGTTCGACAAGGTGACCTTCAAGGGCGTTGTGCCCTCAGACGATGAGATCACCGCCGAGGCCGTCAACACCGATATGCCCATCACTTCCGAATTCTCCACCTCCAATCAGCTTATCAACGACATCCAGAACATGTGGCTTCTCACCGAGCAGGACAACATCCACTCGGGCGTAGAGAGCGACTGCCCCCACCGCGAGCGCCTGCCCTACACGGGCGACGGCCAGAGCGTCTCTGCCACGGTGATGAGCAACTTTGACGGGCGCGCGTTCTACACCTCATGGTTTCGCACCATGCGCGAGGCGCAGGACAAAGAGACCGGCTACGTGCCCAACTCCGCTCCCTGGTGTGTGGCAGCCGGTGGCGGCGTAGCCTGGGGCGCTGCCATGACGCTCATGCCGTGGAACTACTACCTGGCCTACGGCGACAGAAGAATGCTGGAGGACAACTATGAGGCCGCCCGCCGTCAGGCCGAGCAGATGACCCGCTGGGTGGACGACCGCGGCATAATGCTGCAGAAGCAGACCAATGCTTCCGACGGCAAGGAGCAGACCTGGTTCAATCTCGGCGACTGGGTGCCGACATTCCAGCTGCCCGACGCCAGCAAGGTGCACACCTATGTCTACTGGCGTTGCTTCGACCGCATGGCACACATGGCCGAAGCCCTCGGCAAGAAGGACGACGCACAGCGCTTCCGCAGCATAGCCGACAAGACCGCCGAGGCCTACAACACCGCCTTCTACACAGACGACAAGACGGGCTTCGGAGAGTGCGGGCCGAACTTTATGGCAGTGGAGATGGGGCTTCTGAGCAAGCGTCCGCAGCTCAAGGACATCCTCTACAACGAGATCGCCGTCAAGCACAACAATCACCTCGACGTGGGCTTCATCGGCCTGGAGGTGTTCTTCTCCTCGCTGGCCAAGGCGGGCCTCAACGACGTGGCCTACGCCTGCATCAATCAGACCGACTACCCCTCCTACGGCGAGATGCTCAAGAAGGGCTACACGACGATGTGGGAACAGTTTGACGGCGTCAACAGCGAGAACCATCCCTTCCTCGGCAACGGACTGACATGGCTCTACAGGACGCTGGCAGGCGTCAACGCCGATGCCTCCGCGCCCGCATTCCGCCACTTCACCGTAGCTCCCGATCCCGCCACAGGCCTCAGCGATGTCAACTACAGCAACAATACGCCCTACGGCCTCGTAGGCAGCCATGTCCGCTATGCCGACGGCAGGGTGAGCATCGAGGTCACCGTACCGGTAGGCTCGCGCGCCACAGTCCTTGTGCCCGCAGCCGGCTACTCCACCCTTACCATCAACGACCAGCCCGCCGACAAGGCCAAGGCCGTGACATCCACCGCCCGCACCGCAAAGGGCTTTACCGTGGAGGTACCCCAGGGCCACTATGTCATCACTGCCACACGATAAACAGGAGACAAAAGAGAAAATGACACGCAAATCAGACCTTACCATCAACACGGGCGGACAGCTGATGGACTTCAGCACGCCCCGTGTGATGGGAATACTCAATGTGACGCCCGACTCCTTCTACGCCTCCTCGCGCAAATATGACGAGCGCAGCATTGAGGAGCGGACCCGCGAGATAGTGAGCCAGGGCGGCGACATCATCGACATCGGCGCCTACTCCACCCGCCCGGGATCGGACGACGTGAGCGAGGAGGAGGAGGCGCGGCGCCTCCGCATGGCCCTCGCCATCGTCAGGCGCGTGGCGCCCGATGTGCCCGTGAGCATCGACACCTTCCGGGCCGACATCGCGCGGATGACAGTTGAGGAATACGGCGCCGCCATCATCAACGATGTCTCGGGCGGCGACGACGAGATGTACCGCACCGTGGCGGAGCTCGGTGTGCCCTACATTCTGATGCACATAGGCGGCACCATCGATGACATGCACTCCGACAGCCCGCTCACCTCCCACAGCGACGCCTCCGTGCCCTACATGCAGAGCGTCATGCGCTTCCTGGCCGAGAGGATAGACCGCCTCCGCTCCTTCGGGGCCCGCGACATCATCCTCGACCCGGGCTTCGGCTTCGGCAAGTCGATGGAGCAGAACTATCACCTCCTCTCCCATCTCGACGATTTCGGTATATTCTCGCTGCCGCTTCTGGTGGGTGTGTCGCGCAAGTCGATGATATGGCGGCTGCTCGGCACCGACGCCGCCGGCGCCCTCGGGGGCACGACGGTGTGCAACACCATAGCCCTCCTCAAGGGGGCCGACATACTGCGGGTGCACGACGTAGCGGCCGCCGTAGAGGCCGTCCGCATCACGCAAAAGGCCGCCGAATGCTATTAATATAACACCATAAGAATGCTCTCGTTCACTATCAAAGATGCCATCGATGTACTGCTCGTAGCCCTGCTGCTCTACTACATCTTCCGCCTCATGAAGGAGTCGCGCTCCGGCAATATATTCATGGGCATCATCGTGTTCATCATCATCTGGATCTTCGTGTCCAAGATCTTCAACATGAGTCTGCTGGGGAGCATCATGGACAAGGCGGTCAACCTCGGCGCCATAGCCCTCATCATCATCTTTCAGGACGACATCCGCAACTTCTTCTCGCAGCTCGGCGCACACCATTCGCTGGGCAAACTGGTCAAGTTCTTCTACTCCCCCAAGAAGGGCGACGCCATAAACGAGGACACCATCATCCCCGTCGTGAGGGCCTGCATGTCCATGTCCGCGCAGAAGGTGGGCGCGCTCATCGTCTTTGAGCGCTACGTGGGCCTGGGCGACATCGAGAAGACCGGCGACATCATTAACGCCGACATCCGGCAGCGGCTCATAGAGAACATCTTCTTCAAAAACTCGCCCCTGCACGACGGCGCCATGATCATCGCCCACCATAAGATACGCGCGGCGGGCTGCATCCTGCCCGTCTCCCACGACGAGGACATCCCGCGCCGTCTGGGCCTGCGCCACCGCGCCGCCCTCGGCATCACACAGCAGAGCGACGCCGTGGCCGTCATCGTATCGGAGGAGACCGGCGGCATATCCGTGGCCTTCAACGGGCGGTTCCACCTCGACATCTCGGGCGAGGAACTGGAGCGCATCCTCACGGAAATGTCCGTGGGCTGAGGCCGCAGCCGGTACGCCCTCCCGGCGCCCGCGACGCGGAAAGCCAATCCCCGCCTCATGCCCCGGCACACCATCACCCTCAGCCGTCGCGATACTACCTTTGCATGGCGACGCAAAATGCATAGACCACCAACTATTCATTTTGCTGTAACCCCTCTCTGCGCACATCCCGAAAAACGTTCCGCTTATCTTAATACTCACATAGGACCTGAGGAAAACTACATTTGAGATAATTCAAAACGTCTCAAATGTAATTTTACCCTCTCATAAGGGCTTATTTTCAAGTGTTTACACAAGGTCAAAATCGGCCCTTCCGGAAGGCTGCGGACGCCTTAGCGGAAATAAATAAAAAGTGAATAACGGATGAATATTCACTCCCGAAAATGCCCGTTTCCGCACATCAGAAAAAACTTCCCACAAAACTGAAAAGCTACATAGGACATGAGGAAAACTACCTTTGAGCTATTTCAAAACGTCTCAAATGTAATTTTGCTCTCTCATAGGCACTGATTTTCAATCTTTTGCAAAGGGCCAAAATCGGCCCTTCCGGAGGGCTGCAGACACATCCGGGAAATGAATAAAAAGTGAATAACGGATGAATATTCCATGCCGTGGATGCCGCATGCCGGGGCGCATTACTCTCTGAGCCGGCGCTGCGGGGCATTCTGCACCGCCGGTGACCCTCTGCCGCGGCTCTCTGGCGGCCATTGCGCGCGGCGGGCGGCAGTCCCGGCTTATTCATCTCATTCTGCCACATCTTCACGACAACCGGCCGCTGTTTTCCGGCCTTGTCAGCCTGCATTAGCCCGCACAGGAGGCGGACGGGAGCCGCAAATAAATTCTTTCTCCGTGCACACCATTAATTTGAAAAAAAATACCTATATTCGCCAATAGAAATATAAAATGACCATGCTATTCCCACGCGAAAATCCGTTGTTGAGAGACTTCACCGTTCCGCCTTTCGGCGAGATCAGCGAGAGGGAGTTTGAGCCCGCCATCATGGACGCAATGGAGATGCACAAGGACGAGATTGCGGAGATTCTGGGCAATCATCACCGCCCCTCGTTCAGCAACACCATCGAACCGTTTACGATGAGCGACCTCACGCTCGACAAGGCCGTGAGCACGTTTTTCAACCTCTACGCCGCCGCCTCGACGCCCGGGATGGAGACGCTGGCCGCACGCCTTGCGCCCCTGCTGAGCGCCCACGAGGACAGCATCATGCACAACAGCAAACTCTTCAGCCGCATCCGCTTCGTCTACACGCACTTCCCAAAGCGCATCACGCCGGAGCAGGGCCGCCTGCTGGAGGTCACGTACAACGACTTTGTGCGCAGCGGCGCGCTCCTCAAGGGCCGCGACAAACAGCGCTTCGGGGACATCAGCCGCCGCCTGGCGGAGCTCTCTGTCAAGTTTTCCACCAATCTGCTGCACGCCCGCGGGGAGTACTACCTCAACGTGACCGACCCGGAGAGCGTGAAGGGCGTACCGGCCTCGGCCCTCGCCGACGCCGAGAAGCATGCGCGCGACAACGGCCGCGAGGGATGGGACATCACCCTCGAGGAGCCCGTCTACTTCCCCTTTATGACCTATTGCCCCGACCGGGAGATACGCCGCAAGCTCTACACGGCCCGCGGCTCCGTATGCCTCGGCGGCACGAAATACGACAATCTCCCCGTCTCGGAGGAGATAGTAAACCTGAGGCTCGAGAAAGCCAACCTGCTGGGCTACGACAGCTACGCCGACTTCGTCCTCAGGCGCCGCATCGCCGGCAATAAGGAGAATGTCATGCGCCTGCTTCAGGAGATCATCCACGCCTACCTGCCCGTAGCGCGCAGAGAGGTGGCCGCCGTGACCGAGTTCGCCCGCCGGGAGCAGGGACCGGACTTCACGCTCATGCCGTGGGACTATGCCTACTATTCGCGGCTGCTCAAGCTCTCGCTCTATCATATCGACGACGAGCAGATGCGCCCCTACTTCGAGCTTTCGAGAGTGGAGCGCGGCATCTTCGGCCTCGCCGGACAGCTCTACGGCATCCGCTTCACGCCCGCGCCCGATGTGGCGGTCTACGCGCCCGATGTCAAGGCCTACAGGGTGGACGACAGCGACGGAAGCATGCTGGGCATCCTGCTCGTAGACTATTTCCCGCGCAAGGGGAAGCAGGGCGGCGCCTGGACGACCGAATACTGCCCGCAGTACATGCAGGACGGGCGCGACGTGAGGCCGGTGGTCTCCATCGTCACCAACTTCACACGCCCCACCGCAGGCCAGCCCTCGCTGCTCACCTTCGGCGAGGTCACCACCTTCCTGCACGAGTTCGGCCATTCCCTCCACGCGCTCTTCTCGCGCGTGAGCTATCCGCGCCTCAGCGGCACCAATGTTTATAGGGATTTCGTCGAGATGCCGTCACAAATAATGGAGAACTTTGCCTACGAAAAGAAATTCTTGCTTACCTTTGCAAAGCACTACATTACAGGCCAGCCAATGCCCGACGAACTTATCGACCGCATCCGGAAGAGCCGTCATTTCAACGCGGGCTACAGCGCCATACGTCAGGTGGGCTTCGCCCTCATCGACATGAGCCTCCACTCCATCACCACCCCGCTCCGCGGCAATCTGATGCAGGTGGAGAAGGATTGCCTCAGGGACATCGCTCTCATGCCGGAGGTCGAGGGCACGGGCACGACGGTCCACTTCAGCCACATCATGGACGGCGGTTACGCCGCAGGCTACTACAGCTACAAATGGTCGGAGATGCTGGACGCCGATGCCTACGAGGAATTTCAGAAAGACGGCGTATTCTCGCCGGCGGTGGCTTCGCGGTTCCGCTCCGACATCCTGGAGAGAGGCGGAAGCGAGGCGCCGGAGAAGCTGTACGAGCGCTTCCGCGGCCATCAGGCTACGCCGGAGGCGATGATGCGGCGCGACGGCATTCTGCCCGAAAGGACGAATTAGGCGAGCCGCGCAAAAACGATGACAATGGACTATCAGGAACGAAAGCAGCACCTGCTCGACATCCGCTACATGCGCATGGCCCGCATCTGGGCCGAAAACTCGTACTGCAAGCGACGTCAGGTGGGCGCCCTCATAGTAAAGGAGAAAATGATCATATCCGACGGCTACAACGGCACACCTTCGGGCTTCGAGAACGTATGCGAGGACGAGAACAATGTCACCAAGCCCTACGTGCTCCACGCCGAAGCCAACGCCATCACCAAGATAGCCCGCTCGGGCAACAACAGCGACGGCGCCACGCTCTATGTCACCACCTCCCCATGCATCGAGTGCGCCAAGCTCATCATACAAGCCGGCATCAAGAGGGTGGTCTACGGCGAGAAATACCGCATCGAGGACGGCATACGCCTCCTCGAACGCGCCGGGATAGAACTGAAATATCTGCAACTCGATCAAGAACATGTGGACTCCGCCCTCTGACGACTCCACAACCTTTATATAAACGCATTTCCGAATGGACCCTAACCGCTCATCGCGCTTCACGCCGCTCATCGTAGCCTTCAGCATCGTAATAGGCATCATAATAGGCAGCTTCTACGCCAATCATTTCTCGGGCAACCGCCTGAGCATCATCAACACCTCGAGCAACAAGCTCAACGACCTGCTGCAGATCATCGACGCCCAGTATGTGGACAAGGTCAATATGCAGGACCTCGTGGAGAAGTCGCTGCCCAAGATCCTCTCCGAGCTGGACCCCCACTCCACCTACACGTCGGCCAAGGACGTCGAGGCGCAGATGCAGGACCTCAAGGGCAGCTTCTCGGGAATCGGTGTACAGTTTATCATTATCGACGATACCATCCGCGTGGTGGCCACCGTGCCCGGCGGGCCCTCCCGGGCGGCCGGCATAGCCGCCGGCGACTGCATCGTCAGGATAGCGGGCAAGAACTTTACCGGCAAGCAGGTGACCAACGACGAGGCCATGAAGCGCCTCAAGGGCCCGCGCGGCTCCAAGGTGGAACTGGGGATCTACCGTCCCTCTGACCGCTCCCGCCACACCTACACGCTCACCCGCGACAATATCCCCATCAAGAGCATCCAGACGGCCTACATGCTCGACGACCAGACGGGCTACATCAAGGTGGACCAGTTTGCCGACTCCACCTACCCCGAGTTTCTCGTAGCCCTCGCCAAGCTCGGCCAGCAGGGATGCACACGCCTAGTGCTCGACCTCAGGGGCAATCACGGCGGCTTCGTGCAGCCGGCGGTCAACATGGCGGCCGAGTTTCTGCAGAACGGCCGTATGATCTTCTACATGGAGGGCCGCCACTCCCCGAGGGAGAACTATACCAGCGACGGGCGCGGCACACACCTCAGCACCCCGCTCATAGTGCTGGTCGACGAGGAGACGGCATCGGCCGCCGAGATATTCTCGGGCGCCATGCAGGACAACGACCGCGCCATGATCGTAGGCCGCCGCACCTTCGGCAAGGGCCTCGTGCAGGAGAGCATCGAGTTCAGGGACAAAAGCATGCTGCGCCTCACCATAGCGCGCTACTACATGCCCTCCGGCCGCTGCGTCCAGAAGCCCTACACGCCGGGCAACACCGAAGATTATGACATGGACATCATCAACCGTCTCAAGAGCGGCGAGCTCGAGAACGGCGACAGCATCAAGGAGCACGGACCCAAGTTCTACACCCGTCTGGGCCGCGTAGTCTACGGCGGAGGCGGCATCACGCCCGATGTCTTTGTGCCCGAGCAGAACACGGACATGACGTCCTACTTCAAGGAGGCCGCCATGAGCGGGCTGATGCCACAGTTTGCGTACATGTTCGTCGACAGCCACCGCAGCGTGCTCTCCCAGATGCGCACTTGGGAACAGGTGGCCGAGTGGACCAGGAAGCACGGCATCGTGGAGAGCTTCGCCACCTGGGCCAACCACAAAGGCCTGCAGCGCCGCAACCTGCTCATCCTCAAGTCGCACAAACTGCTCTTCAACTACCTCACCGGCTACACCATCGACGATATCCTGGGCCGCGACGCCCTCACGCGCTTCCTCAACAGCGACGACCGCTGTGTGATGACCGCCCTGAGGATGATGGACGAGGGCAAGGCCTTTCCCCAAGCGCCCGCCAGAAATGCGAAACAAGCTGTCAATGCAAAAGGCAGAGCTAAGAAAACAAATAAGGCTAAATAAACAGCAATACGGCCAGGCGGAACTGGCCGTATTGTCTGAGGCCGTCCGCCGCAGGCTGCAGAGCCACCCTCTTTACCAGCGGGCCGCCACCCTCCTCCTCTTCTCGCCGCTTCCCGACGAGCCCGACATTCGCGGCGTGATATACGAGGCCGCCATGACGCGCCGTGTCTTGCTGCCCGTAGTCACCGGGTCGGAGAGCATGGAGCTGCGCGAATATCGCGGGCCGGAGCGCATGAGCCGCGGAGCCTTCGGCATCCTCGAGCCCGAGGGAAAAGCTTTCACGGACTATGCTTCCATCGACCTCGCCGTCATTCCCGGTGTCGCCTTTGATGCCGCCGGCCACCGACTGGGCCGCGGCCGCGGCTACTACGACCGCCTTCTCGCGGCCATGGCTCCGTTCGCCGTCCCCACCCTCGGCCTTTGCTTCGACTTTCAGAAGCTCCCCGCCATCCCAGTCGAGCCTCACGACATCCCCGTCGACGAAGTGCTCTGACTACAGCCTTCTCCCCTCGCGCGCGTATATATATAATGCGTGTCGAAAAGCACCGCCGCGATCTTAATCCGGGCTTACAGATACAGTAAACACACAGACAAAAACCACAAGGCACATAGTTCATGCATCACAGCTGTCATGTATTTGCATCGCAGCTGTCAT
>OMUV01000151.1 GCA_900314335.1 uncultured Prevotellaceae bacterium
TAAATATCGTTTATTATATCTCAGATTATTTTCTGTAATGCTGCTTCGTCTAATAATGACCGAAGGATTCACAATGTAATTGGACTTCAAAAAATCCCTCACAGTAAATCTGTAGTTAGCTTTAACACTGATAATATCCGACGAATCTCCAAAACAAACAACAGAAGTACCCAAAACATCAATTTCCGGATGTAACTCCATATACTCATATTGTTTTTTCAATCGATCAGGTAGCATCACATCATCATGATCTAGTCTTGCAATATACTTTCCTTTAGCTTTATATAGCAGATAATTTTCTGTACCTATAAAATCATGTTCGCATTTTGTAATAGCAATTCGTGGGTCTCCAATTTTCTCTACAATTTCACAAGTATTATCAGTAGATCCATCGTCACCTATAAGTAATTCAAAACTCTCGAAAGTCTGATTCAACACACTTTCAATAGTTTCTTTAATGAATCCGGCTGCATTATACGTTGTAATTATTACAGAGATAGGAACTCCCGACATATCTGATAATTTTTTTGCAAATATAAAAAGATATAATTCAAATGCAGACTACGCATTCTTAATTACTATTAAATTATATTATAAGAAAGTAAACATATAACTTTCCTTTCAGTTTTCCTATAATTAAACATTATTATATACATATTCGAACAGTATGCACTAAATATCTGACATAATTCTTTTAAAGATTTGTTTATGGATATTCAGAAAATAGTTAAGTAAAAGAACAGAATGGCCCACCGGAACCAATTCTTTTGACTAGAGGGGCTTACATTTCAAACCGAAAGTCCGAGGCCCGATTTTTTGGGGATTCGGGTAGGATTATCGTTCCATACTAATTTTTACCGGACAGTAAAAATTTCGAATGGCCATCTAGAAACTTTTCTGAAAATTGCAGCATGGAGAGACGCAGAGACAGGTCGTAACAAAAAAAAATGTATATTCCCGTCCGTCGTAACGGGCAGGATGAGCAGGAGATATTCCGCTAAGGGAATCACTTTGTTACAGAAATCAGCTTCAGGTCTTCGGGATGGCGGAGTCCGTTGAGGAAAACAGAAGCAGCGAGGCGTTTGTGGCCTGAGAGCTGCAGCTCGTCGATATCGATATATCCGCCTTCGGCGGCTATGCTGAGAGTCTTGCCGGAGTGCCCTACTACGAATGTGCCGGCACTCTCCCGGGGCTCTTCCTCCCTGAGGCGGCACGAGAAGATCTTGAGAGTATATTCCTTCCCCCCGTATTCCACTGTGGTGCGGGCCGTGGGCAGCGGAGCAAGACCGCGGATGAGGTCGTGGATCTCACGGGCGCTCTTACTCCAGTCTATCATGCACGTCTCCGGGAATATCTTCGGTGCGGGCTTCAGACTTTCCCCGGTGGCGATGCTGCTCTGCGGGATGCTCTTCACCGTCCCGGCGGCCACCGCGTCGACCGTACGCAGCAGCATGGCCGCACCGGTAGTCATGAGAGTGTCATAAAGTTCGCCGAACGTTTCCTCCGGGCCTATCTTCACCTTCTCCTGCATGGCAATGTCGCCGGTATCGATGTCATGGCGCAGGAAGAAAGTGGTCACGCCGCTCTCCTTCTCGCCGTTGATGATGGCCCAGTTGATGGGCGCGGCGCCGCGGTACTGCGGCAGGAGGGAGGCGTGGAGATTGAGCGTGCCGAGGCGCGGCATGGCCCACACCACCTCGGGCAGCATGCGGAAGGCCACCACCACCTGGAGGTCGGCCCGGAGGGCGCGCAGGGCGGAGACGAAGGTCTCGTCCCTGAGCCGCTCGGGCTGGAGCACGGGCAGATGCTGCGAGAGGGCGTAGCGCTTCACCTCGGAGGGCACGAGCGTGTTCTGGTGACGGCCTACCGGTTTGTCGACGGCGGTCACGACGCCCACCACATTGTATCCGCCCTCCACGAGGGCCTGAAGCGAGGTAGCCGCGAACTCGGGCGTGCCCATGAACACGATGCGCAGATCTTTCTTATCCATATATTTGAGCAGTATGAGTTATTCTTCTGAATAGTCCACCATCACCTGGCGGTACATGGCGTAGAGCTTGGTGCGGGAGACGAAGCCGACAAATTCGCCGAGGTTATTGACCACGGGCAGGGTGTCGGCGTGGGTGCGGTCCATGGTCTCCATGACGACGGTGACAGGGTCGTCGACACGCAGTACGGCGGCGGGCTTCTCCATGAGCTGGCCTGTCGTGAAACTGTCGTAGAGCTCCTGGCGGAAGAGGACATTGCGTAGCCGCGAGATGTCGATGACGCCCAGCAGGTGGTGGCCTTCGTCGGTAACGGGGAACACGTTGGCCTTCTCGCGGGCGATGATAAGCACGAAGCGGCCGAGCTTCATGTCGGGGGGCACGCAGACATCGTGCTTCTCGAGGATGGCGTCCATGCTCATGAGGGTCAGGGCGGCGTTGTCCTTATGGTGGGTCACGAGGAGGCCGCGGCGGGCCAGACGTGTGGCGTAGATGCTGTTGGGCTCGAAGACGATGATGGTGAGGTAGGAGATGATGGACACGATCATGAGCGGCACAAAGAGATAGTAGCCGCCGGTGAGCTCCGCGATGAGGAAGATGCTGGTCATGGGGGCGTGCATCACACCGCTCATGATGCCGGCCATGCCGAGGAGGGCATAGTTTTTCTCTGGCAGGGCGACGCCGAGCGAGTACTCGTTCCAGAAGCGCGAGAAGGTGAAGCCGCTGATGCAGCCGAGGAACAGGCAGGGCGCAAAGATACCGCCGCAGCCTCCGCCGCCGTTGGTGGCCGCCGAGGCAAACGATTTGGCGAGCATGATCATGCCGAGGTAGACGAGCAGGAGCTTGGGCGAGCCGTAGAAGAGCGAGTTGTTCATCACTCTGGTCCAGTCCGTCATGCTCTTGCCGTCGAGCAGCAGCGAGATGGTGTTGTAGCCCTCGCCGTAGAGCGGCGGGAAGAGGTAGATGAGCAGGCTCAGCGACAATCCGCCCAAGGCGAGCTTGGCGTACATGCCGCCGATCTTGCGGTAGACGCTCTCGCACATGTTCATGGTCCTCACGAAATAGAGCGAGACGAAGCCGCAGAAGATACCGAGGAGGATGGAACTGGGGACCCTCTGGATGACGAAGGCGCTGTCGAGGGTAAAGGCAAACTCGGAGTTCATGCCGCTCAGCATGTAGGTGACCACCGAGGCGGTGACGCTCGAGACAAGCAGCGGAAGGAGGGATGACATCGTGAGGTCGATCATAAGCACCTCGAGGGTAAAGACGACGCCCGCGATGGGGGCCTTGAAGATGCCGGCGACGGCTCCGCTGGCACCCGCGCCCAGGAGGATCATCATGGCCCGCTGGTCGAGGTGGAAGAGTTGCCCGAGGTTGGAGCCGATGGCCGAGCCCGTGAGCACGATGGGCGACTCGGCGCCGACCGATCCGCCGAAGCCGATGGTGATGCCGCTGGCGATGAGGCTCGACCAGCAGTTGTGGCGCTTGAGGTGGCCCTGGCGGCGCGAGATGGCGTAGAGGATGCGCGTCACACCGTGGCTGATATTGTCCCTCACCACATATTTGATAAACAGGGCCGTGAGCAGAATGCCGATGATAGGATAGACGAGGAAAAGCCAGTTGGCCTGCGTGATGTCGAAGCCCGCGGTGAGCAGCGACTGTATCCAGGCGATGAAGGCGCGCAGGAAGTGGGCGGCGAAGGCCGTGATGATGCCGATGAAGAAGCTCAGCACCAGCAGAAACTGCTGCTGCGAGAGGTGCTTCTCCCTCCAGGCTATGAACGCCTGCAGGACGCTGCCGCTCCGGTTCTCTGTCGCTACACTTTCCATCGCTGTCGTTCTCTGATATGTGTCTGTGCGGCTATCGGATTACCTTGACCTCGCCTCCGGCGCCGAGCTTGATGATGGACGAAGGGACATGCGGAATGTCTTCCTCGCGGCGCGAAGAGCACACATAGTCGGCCCCGCTCAGGATGTCCTCTGAGATATCGGCGAAGGTCTTCGGCGCAGGGGCACCGCTGATGTTGGCCGAGGTGGAGACGATGGCTTTGCGGAAACGGCGGCACAGCTCGCGGCTGAAAGGCTCGCGGGTGATGCGCAGGGCGACGCTGCCGTCGGCGGCGATGAGGTTGGGCGCCAGATTGCGCGCTCCGTCGTAGATAATGGTGAGAGGCTTGTCGGCCACCTCGATGAGCTGCCACGCCACCTCGGGCACTTCCCTGACATAGAACTCGATCTTGGCTTCGCTGTCCACGAGCGTGATGAGCGCCTTCGAGTCGTCCCGCTGCTTGAGGGCGTAGACCTTGCGCACAGCTTCCTCGTTGGTCGCGTCGCAGCCTATACCCCATATCGTGTCGGTGGGATAGACTATCACACCGCCCTGCTGCATCACAGCGATGGCGCGGTCGATGTCCTCCTTGTAAATATTCGTGTTTGTCTCTCCCTTCATGGTCAATATTCCGATGTAAAGTGAAACTTGATATGGTCAAAATCGTGCTCCGCCATTTGCAGCACATAACTGCTGTCGGCCAGGAACACTTCCCTGCCCTCGCGGTCGCGGGCGAGATACTGGTATTTGCGGCGGCGGAAGTCCTCCATCTGCGCCTCGTCGTCGCTCTCTATCCAGCAGGCCTTGTAGAGCGAAAGCGGTTCCCAGCGGCACTTGGCGTTGTACTCGTTCTCGAGGCGGTACTGGATCACCTCAAACTGCAGCTGGCCCACCGTGCCGATGATCTTGCGGCCGTTGAACTCGCTGACGAACAGCTGCGCCACGCCCTCGTCCATGAGCTGCTCGATGCCCTTGTTGAGCTGCTTCGACTTCATCGGGTCGGCGTTTTCGATGTACTTGAACATCTCCGGCGAGAAGCTCGGGAGCCCCTTGAAATGGAGGTGTTCGCCCTCGGTCAGGGTGTCGCCGATCTTGAAAAGGCCATTGTCGGGCAGGCCTACGATATCGCCGGCCCACGCCTCGTCGATAGTGCTCTTGCGCTGCGCCATAAACTGTGCCGGCGAGGAGAAGCGGACGCTCTTGTCAAGACGGACGTGATAGTAGGGCGTGTTGCGCAGAAACTTGCCGCTGCAGACCTTGCAGAAGGCTATGCAGGAGCGGTGGTTGGGGTCGATATTCGCGGTGATCTTGAAGATAAATCCGGTAAACTTCGGTTCGGTGGGCATCACTGTCCTCTCCTCGGCCACCACAGGCCGCGGCGACGGCGCGATCTCCACAAAGCAGTCGAGGAGCTCCTTGACGCCGAAATTGTTGAGCGCCGAACCGAAGAAAACGGGAGCCACCTCGGCGTTGAGATAAGCCTCGCGGCTGAACGCGGGATAGACGCCCTCTATGAGCTCCAGGTCGGAGCGCAGGCGCGCAGCATATTTGTCGCCCACATGAGCATCGAGATCGTGACTGTTCACATCCACTTCCACCTTCTCCGTGACCTTCTGCTTGTCGGGCGCGAAGAGATTGAGCGAATGCTCGTAGATATTGTAGACGCCCTTGAAGTTGAATCCCTGGCTGATGGGCCATGAGAGCGGGCGCACCTTGATGTGCAGCTCGGCCTCGAGCTCGTCGAGCAGGGAGAAGGGGTCTTTGCCCTCGCGGTCCATCTTGTTGACGAAGATGATGACGGGCGTGGCCCTCATGCGGCACACCTCCATCAGTTTGCGGGTCTGCGCCTCGACGCCCTTGGCGGAGTCGACGACGATGATGCAGCTGTCCACGGCCGTGAGCGTACGGAAGGTGTCCTCGGCAAAGTCCTGGTGGCCCGGGGTATCGAGAATGTTGACCTTATAATCGCGATAGTCGAACTCCATGACCGACGTAGTGACCGAGATGCCCCTCTGACGCTCGATGTCCATCCAGTCGGAGGTAGCCGTCTTGCGTATCTTATGGCTCTTGACGGCTCCGGCCACCTGTATCTGCCCGCCGAAGAGGAGAAACTTCTCGGTGAGCGTCGTCTTGCCGGCGTCAGGATGTGAAATAATGGCAAACGTCCGCCTGCGCTGTATCTCGTCCATCACTTTTCCTCGTTTTTGAGCAGCAGGGCCACGCACTTCTTAACGCTGTCGGCCCAGTAAGGGATCTCTATGCCGTAAGTCTTTTTGATCTTTGTCTTGTCGAGCACACTGTAATGGGGACGGGCGGCTGGTGTGGGGTAATCGGCGGAGTGGATGGGTGACACGTGGCAGCCGGTGATGCCTGCAAACTTGTGGATCATCACTGTAAAGTCGTACCAGGAGCACACGCCCTCGCCTGTGAAGTGATAGATGCCCCTCTGTGGGCCTTTGCTCAGAATCTGCATGATGGCCACGGCCAGGTCGTGGGCGTAGGTAGGTGTGCCCACCTGATCGAAGACCACCCCGAGCTTGTCGCGCTCGCGGCCCAGGCGTATCATCGTCTTGACAAAGTTGTTGCCAAAGGAGGAGTAGAGCCACGCCGTGCGTATCACCACCGTGCTGCGGCATCCCTCCAGAGCGGCCTTCTCGCCGGCGAGCTTTGTGCGGCCGTAGGCCGAGACGGGCTGCGTGGGCTCGTCCTCGGCGATAGGCGTGCAGGCCGTGCCGGGGAACACATAGTCCGTGGAGATCTGTACGAGCGTACCGCCGCGCTTGTCGATGGCGCGGGCGAGGATACCGGGGGCGTCGGAGTTGACACGGCGCGCCACATCTTCCTGGCTCTCGGCCCTATCGACGGCGGTAAAGGCGGCGCAGTTGATAATAGCGTCCACCTCGTGGGCCTCCACATATTCATTCACGGCCGCCTCATCGGTGATGTCGAGCTCGGCTGCATCGGTGAGGAGGTAATCATACTCCGGGTAATCGGCGGATACAAGGCGCAGCTCGTTGCCAAGCTGTCCGTTTGCACCCGTTATCAATATCTTTTTCATGTCAGTATATATTCTATGTCAGAAGTCGCTGTCGAACTTGAGCGGTGACTTCTTGTTCTCCTTATAATAGGCCGCCAGCAGGGCTATCACGGCCGAGATATCCTTGATGCCGGTCTCCGTGCCCTCGGAGATGGGCTTTTTCTGCATTCTGAGCACCATCACGCCGTAGAGAGCGCCGAGGCACACCTCTATGTCGGAGAGCATTGTGCCGCTGCCCTTCTGCCTGAGCGCCATAATGTCGGGCAGGGCGTGATTGTAGGCAGTGCGATAGCGCGGATAGTCGTGGCTCTCCAGGAGGCGGGCCGAGAGCTCGCTGAGCTCCGCCACCACATTCTTGTTGATCTGCAGATGGCCCCGCTCCTTCACGCCCTCGGAGCGCATCATGCGGCAAAGGTCGGCGTACCAGGCCACGAGGGCGTCGGAGTGAGCCTTGTCGAGGCCGAAGCGCGGGACATACTCGCGCGCTATCCTGTCCACATCACAGTCGTAGGCACGGATGATGTCCTCCGTGTGCCACATGTAGAGCACGTACTCGGCTATGTTATCTTCCTTGAGTTTTGCGGCTATATACATCGCTTGTCAGTTTAATGCAGGGTTGTGCAGACCGGTGAGCGTGAAGAAGAATCCGGCTATCGAGGCCAGAATCACGATGCTGCCGATGACGCGGTTGAGAATCCTCACGCCCTTCACCTCAAAGCGCGTGCGCACCTTGTCCACGAAGTAGGTGAGCAGGAACCACCACAGCAGCGCCCCGCCCACGATAGCGGCGTAGCCCACGGTCTGCTCCAGCGGATGGGAGGGGATGACGAAGGCGAAACGGGCGAAGAGGGCTATGAAGAGGAAAATGATGAGCGGATTGGAGAAGGTGAGCAGGAAGGAGGTGACAAAGTTGTGCACCAGGGTGCCCTTCTTGTTGGTCGTGCGGCGGAAACTGCGGCGCGGGTCGGAGACCCATGTCATGATGCCGAACACCAGCAGCATGGCGCTGCCGATGAGCTGCAGGATGAACATGTTGCGCTCGTTGTTGATGAAATCCATGACGAAGCTCATGCCGTAGCCCGTGATGAGGGCATATATGATGTCGCTCAGAGCCGCGCCGATGCCGGTGACGAGCCCGTAGATACGCCCCTTGTTGAGCGTACGCTGCAGGCACAGCACGCCCACCGGCCCCATGGGCGCCGAAGCGATGATGCCAATAAACACTCCCTTGATGAGTATTTCTAATGTGCTAATTGGAGCTGCAATAAACATATCGGTCTGCAAAATTGCAATTTTTTTCCGATATCCGGTACTACATCTTATATAAAAGTACCGCGCCGCGCACCGATACATCCGCCCCCGCAGGCCGCAGAATAAAAAAAAGCGGGATAAAATGAAATAATTCCTGTCCATTGAGCCCCGTATCAGAAAAAATCCATACATTTGTACTGCCGACTAAGAACATGTAAACAATAAATACCAACAATAAATCGTATGGACGAGATTACAAAACCCTATGTGATAGGCCTCGATATGGGAGGCACTAACTCCGTATTCGGCATCGTGGATGCCAGAGGTAACATCGTGGCCACAACGGCCATCAAGACGCAGGCATATCCTGACTTCGACGACTATGTAAAGGCCTCCGTGGAAGCCCTGACCCCCATCATCGACACGGTGGGCGGCATCGGCAAGATCAAGGCTCTGGGCATCGGTGCCCCGAACGGCAACTATTACAACGGCACGATCGAGTACGCTGCCAATCTGGTATGGGAGGGCATCGTACCGGTAAGCAAGAAGTTTGAGGAAGCCCTCGGCATCCCCGTGATAGTGACCAACGACGCCGACGCAGCCGCTGTGGGCGAATACACCTACGGCGTGGCCCGCGGTATGAAAAACTTTATAATGATCACCCTCGGTACGGGTGTAGGCAGCGGCATCTATGTCAACGGCCAGCTGGTGCTGGGCTGCGACGGCTTTGCCGGCGAGTTGGGCCACCTCACCGTGGTGCCCGACGGACGTGTGTGCGGCTGCGGTCGCAAGGGCTGCCTTGAGACCTACTGCTCCGCCACCGGTGTGGCCCGCACGGCCCGTGAGATACTGGCAGAGCGCAACACCCCGTCGCTCCTGCGCGACATGCCCGCCAAGGACATCACCTCCTACGACGTCTACAAGGCTGCCATCGCCGGCGACGCCATTGCCAAGGAGATCTTCGACTTCACCGGCACGATGCTCGGCGAGGCATGCGCCAACTTCGCGCTCTTCAGCTCGCCCGAGGCGTTCATCTTCATGGGCGGCCTGACCAAAGCCGGCGACCTGCTGATGAACCCGCTGCGCAAGTCCTACGACGAGCACGTCCTTAACATCTTCAAGGGCAAAGCCAAGCTGCTGCTCTCCGGCCTCAAGGACAGCGAGACAGCCGTGCTCGGCGCCAGCGCTCTGGGATGGGACAATCCTCCCCAGCCCGTTGATACCGCAGAATAGCACATCCTACCCGCCGCCGCTATGACGGCCGCGGAGACACCCAATAAGGGCGCGCGGACATCCGGTTCGCGCGCCTTTTTTCATGTCTCTCCGGGAGCGACGCCGCCCGGCCCGCTACTCGCCGCGCCACAGAAATAAGGAAAGCGGACACGCATATATATAATATGTATCCCGACGAAGATACCACGGCCGGCAATATTTGAATCATTCAGCACGCATTATTATATGTATGCATCCCGGCCGCAATCCATCCGCTACATTTTATAGACGGGCATACGCGGCAAAGTGTGCGGTAAGACTTTTTCTACCGGCGCCATCATTGGGGACCGCGTGCGGGAGGAGCGAAAATGGTATGAAATGCACATTTCAGCACGCCGCGGAAGGGTGGCTGTTAGGCCACTCTCAACTATCTGAAAATCAACGCTCCGCAAAGGACAAAACTACATTTGAGACGTTTTAAACTATCTCAAACATATTTTTCCTCATGTCCTATGTGAGTATCCCAGCATGCGGGACAGTTTTTTTGAGAGAGGGGAAGACATCTTCCGGAATGCAGAAAATGCACACTTTCGCGGATGGCGAAAATATAGCGGCGGGACTGGAGAGCGATGACATGCCTTCTCTATACTACCCGTCCGTAATCGCACATTTTGGAAAGGCTATCTATCATGATTGTGACATTTTTCCAAGGGTCAGAGCCGACGATTGTGACACTTTTCCAAGGTGTTTTATACCGATTTGCGACACTTTTCCAAGTTTTTTCATTGGCGAGGAGTAATAGTCGGAATATGCAAAATAATCGCCCGATTATATGAGATGCGATGCCGGAGGCGGGATTTCCGGGGCCGCACGGGCGGAGGTCGCGAAGAATTGACTAACTTTGCACCCCTTGGGAACCCAACACAAACGACATGCAACAGACACGACACTACGAATCCGTTATCTTCGACCTCGACGGCACACTGCTCAACACCCTCACGGACCTGCACGCGGCCGTCAACAAGGCCCTCGTGGCCTACTCGCTGCCGCCGCGCAACATGGACGATGTGCGCACATTCCTCGGCAACGGTTACCTCTACCTCATCTCCCACTGCATGGCCCCCGTGACCGACGAGGAGAAGACGCGCGAAGTGCTGAAATACTTTGAGAACTATTACTACTCGCACAGCATGGACACCACGGCGCCCTACGACGGTATCCCGGAGGTGATCGACGCGCTCGCCGCCCGGCACTACCGCCTGGCGATAGTGTCCAACAAGGGCATGGACGCTGTGCGCGAACTCGCAGCCCACTTCTTCGGCGGCGTGATCCCCGTGGCCATCGGCGAGAGCGCCGACGTGCGCCGCAAGCCCGCTCCCGACACGGCCCTCGAGGCGATGCGCCTCATCGGCGCCGCCAAGGAGAGCTCGCTCTATGTGGGCGACTCGGAGGTGGACATAGCCACGGCCCGCAACGCCGGTATCGACTGCCTGTCGGTGAGCTGGGGATTCCGCACCAGAGAACACCTTATAAAAAACGGAGCGACCCACATAGTAGACCGCCCCGGAGAAATAATTGATTTCCTGAAGGAACACTAATTTCTTCCGCCTCTCCTGAATCGGGAGAGGAAGAAGTCGACGCTCTCGCGGAAGATGCGGGCGCCGGAGAAGTACATGATCCCCGCGTAGACGAGGGCCGTGACCACTACCTTTATCGCGAGTCTGGGCACAGCGCCGTCGGAGAGAGCGGCGACGAAGTGGCCCGCCAGAGCGGCGATGACGGCGGCCAGGGCGAAGGGCAGGATGTCGCGCAGTGTCTCGGAGAAGCGCAGCCCTATCTCGCGGTGGGCCATCGTGTGCCACACCGGCAGCCACGCCACCTGAAGGGCGGAGATGAAATAGAGCAATGCCTGCACGCTGCAACCCGTGATCCAGAGGAAGATGATGATGAGCATCTGGACGGCCATCATGGAGGCCGTGCCCGCAAGAAAAAGGCCCGAGCGGCCGCGGGAGACGAGCAGATTGGAGTAGAGCATGGAGACTGGAATGAAGGCGCCGGCCACACAGAGCGTGCGCAGATAGGGCACACAGGCCGTCCACTGCGACTTGAGGGCCAGCAGCACGAATTCGGGTGCGATGAGCGCTATGCCTATCATGGCGGGGAAGGAGAGAAACGAGGTGAAGCGCACCATCTTGCGGAACACGCTCTTCTGGCGGTCCTCCTCGCCGGCCTTGGCCAGCACGGGCTGCGCCACCGACGAGACGGCCGTGGAAATGAGCGAATAGCCCATCGTGTCCCACTTGTTGGCCTGCGAATAGAGCCCCACCTCCACGCGCGGGAAGAAGTGGCCGAGCTGCGCCTGGAGAAACTGATTGTTGAGCGTGGTGAGCACATTGGTGGCGAGGATCTTATTGCTGAAGCCGAACATCTCCCTCACCGGCCCCAGCGAGAAGCGGCCGCGCGGACGCCAGGGCGAAAGCGCCCAGTACATGATCACCACGACGGCCTTGTAGCCCAGGTCCTGCGCCACGAGTCCCCAGTAGGCGTAGCCGCGCAGCACGAGCGCTATACCGGCCACGCCGCCCACGATGACTGCGACGAAGGTGGAGATCATGCGCTCCCTCACCATCAGATTGCGGAAGAGATATGCGCTCTGCGCTATGCCGAAGGAGGAGACTATGAATCCGAGAAAGGAGACGCGGGCCAGGCGCGTGAGCTCGGGGGTGTGATTGAACGCGGCGATGAGCGGCGCGGCAAACCAGAGCACGACATACAGCACCACGCCCATGAGCACAGAGAATAGCAGCACCGAGTTGTAGTCCTCGCCCGTGACATTCTTGCGGATAGCTATGGCGGACGAGAATCCGCTGTCCATCAGGTTGGAACCGAGGAGCGAGAAGACGGTGAGCATAGCCACCATGCCGTAGTCGGCGGGCATGAGGTGCCGCGCCAGTACTATGCCGATGACCAGGGCGAGAAACTGCTGCACGCCGCCCGAGAGGCCGCCCCAGAACAGGCCCCGCGCCGTGCGCTCCTTAAGTGTGCTTTCACTCATGCCTGCAAAATTATGATTTTTTTCTATCTCCCGCCCGCTCGTGACGGAGGTTTTTGCTCCTGCGCCCCTCAGCGCTGCCGCTACGGCGGTGAGGCGCTGTTATTCATCTATTTTAATTATCTTTGCGCCCGAAAATGAGTACCGGAAAAAGAGTCTACAATATATTCCGCCTGTTGAGCGCTCCGCTGCGGAGGGAATACGTGTTCTTCACATTCATGTATATCGTCTTCATCGCGGCGCGCATCATCGAGAGTCCGTCGTCGAGAGAGCCGAGATGGATATTCTGGATAGAAAATGCGGCCGACCTGTATATAATATGCGCTCTGCTCATGGCCGTGCCGCGGAAGGCGCGTCGCTGGGTGCGCCTGCTGTTCTACATCATCGGCTACGTGGTGGCGTTCTCCGAGTGCTTCATCCACGAGCGCTTTCACCTGCTCTTCGGGCCCATCACGATCCAACTGCTGAGCGAGACGAACAGCGGCGAGGCGGGCGAGTTTCTGGCGGCCTACCTCAAGGGCCCCGCGCTCCTGAAGTGCGGCCTCACGTTCCTCGGCATCATCCTCCTCAACATCGCCACAGAGATAATCCGCTGCCGCACCGGCCTCTTCAGGCGCATCGGCAGCGGCCTCTTCCCGCCCGTGGCGCGCCGCATGATGAACATCGCCGCTCCACTGTTCGTGGCCGTGTGCATGGTCCTCACCGCCGGGCAGAAAGTCAAGATGGGCCGCTTCTTCATGAGCCGCAACACCGACGAGGCGGAGCACTGCGAATTCAGCATCTTCCACACACCGCTCTACAGAGTGGTCTTCTCGATGAAGTTTCTCCAGCTGAGCCGCGAGGAGCTAGTCACCGTGCGCCGCAATGTGAGCCGGATACGCATCGACTCGTGCGCGCACACCATCCCCACCATTGTCCTGTACATCGGCGAGAGCTACAACAAGCACCACTCCTCGCTCTACGGCTACCAGTTGCCCACCACGCCGCTCCAGGAGATGATGCAGAGCAAAGGAAACCTCGTGGCCTTTACCGATGTTGTGACGCCGTGGAATGTGACAAGCAATGTGTTCAAGGACATCCTCTCCACCCACTCCACCGACGCTCCGGGCTCGTGGATCGACGGGACGTTGCTGCCTGGTGTGCTCAAGAAGGCCGGCTACAAGGTGGCGTTCATCACAAGCCAGTATTACAAGAGCCACAACCTCGGGACAGTGGACTTCAACGGCAGTTTCTTCCTCAACGACCCCGCCATCGAGAAGCTCTGCTTCGACTACCGCAACAAATACCGCAAGACCTATGACCTCAGCCTGCTCAAGGAGGTGGACAAGGTGCCCGCGGGGCCCTACCGCTTCATCATCTTCCACGGCATGGGGCAGCATCAGGAGTACCGCAAGCGCTTCACGGATGCCGATGTCGTATTCACGGCGGGCTCTTACCCGTGGCGGAGGGACCTCAGCCTGAGCGAGAAGCAGATAGTGGCCGACTACGACAACGCCACGCGCTATAACGACCGCGTAGTGGAGGGCCTGTGCCGCCGCTTCCGCGGGGAGGATGCCGTGGTGGTCTACCTGCCTGACCATGGCGAGGAGGTATACGACCGCATCCATTCCTACGGGCGCGACCACGATGCCGCCATCTCGGCCGACCTGGCCTACGGCGAATTTGAGGTGCCCTTCGAGATCTGGTTCTCACCCCGCGCCCGCCGCCTGCATCCCGACATCTACCGCAGGGCCGTGGAGAACAGCCGCAAACCGTTTGCCTCCGACGATCTGCCGCACGTCATCATGGGCCTCGCAGGCATTCACACACCGCTCTACTCCCCCTCCCGCGACATACTGTCCCCGTCGTTTCAGCCCGGCAGACGGCGCCCCCTCAAAGGCACGACGGACTACGACTCCCTCATGACGGCCGCCGGAAAACGAAAACGCGCATGAACATCTCCATCTCGCGCCAAGACACAGCCCTCCTCAAGGGCCTAGCCATCATCGCCATCGTCCTGCACAACTTCGCCCACTGGATACCGGGGGCCGTGGTGGAGAACGAGTACAACTTCTATGTCTCCCACTCCCTTGACCTGCTCACGGTGCTCTCTCACGGCGGGCCGCACATCATCCTCAACCTCTTCTCCTACTTCGGCTGCTACGGCGTCCCCGTCTTCCTGTTCATCAGCGGCTACGGCATGGTGCGCAAGTACGAGAGCGGCGGCACCGGCAGCGACGCAGGGGTGAGCGTGGGCCGCTTCGCGCTCTACAACGCCCGCAAGATGTGGCGCCTGATGATCGTCGGCTTCGCGCTACTGCTCTTCTACGAGCTCCGGTTCACCACCGGTTTCCACCACACCATCGGCAGCGTCGTGTGGTATTTCCTCTTCCTCTCCAACTTCCTCCCCGAGGGCGGCTGCGGCATCCTGCCGGCGCAGGACCTGCTGCTGGGCCCGTGGTGGTACTTCTCGCTCACGATGCAGATGTACATGCTCTACCGCCTGCTCTACTACCGCCGCGGCAAGCGGCCTCTCATCGCCTCCGCCATCCTCTCGGTCGTCATCACGCTTGCGGCGTACTACCTGATGCCCGGCGGCGACCAGCCGCTGCTCCACTACCTGCGCTACACCTTCCTCACCACGCTCCTGCCGTTCGCCATGGGCGTGTGGACGGCCCGCTACGGTCTGCCGAAGGTGCGGCCGCTCTTCAGCGTCACGGCGAGCGTAGCCATCATGGCGCTCTCGCTGTTCTTCCCGCTCTTCTGGGCGATAGCTCCGATAGCCGTCGTTCTGCTCGCCCTGCAGTGCCTGCGCCTGAGCGCGCCTCTGCGCCGCCTGCCCGAGTACATCGGGCGCATCTCCGCCTTCCTGTTCGTCGTCCACCCCGTAGTGCGCTGCTTCTGCAACCCGCGCCTGGGCGGCGATGTCTATCCGCTCCTCGCGGAATACCTCATCGCAGGCTTCCTGGCGGCCGCAATCCTGTACAGACTAAATCAATTTATTCCCAAACCACGACTATGAACAATATGCCTTCGCCTGATGAACTGCTCCGCCGCTATCGCGAAGCCAACGAGTCGTATAAAAGAGTGCTTGTCTTCCGCACGGGCATAGAGCAGGGCTTTTTTGCCGAGCACAAATGCCTCATCCACGCCATCATCTACTGCCTGCAGCACCACCTCCGCATGAAGCTCTACAGCCACGGGGCCAACTACGCCTACGCAAAGGGCTGGACGGACTACTTCCAGCCGTTCTGCGAGGAAGTGGGCGGCGACTTTAATATGAAATACAATGTGCACGCCGTGCAGAGGTTGAAAATTCTGAGGCGCGAGCAGAAGCAGTTGTCCCTCTGGGGAATAGTGAAGTGGAAGGTGAAGTACGCCCTCTACAATCGCCTCTGGCGTCTGCTGGCGCTCCGGGAATACGGCACGGCGGCGCTCTCCACCTCCGACATACCGCCCTACCGCGAGCAGGACTACATCCGGCTGCCGGAGATAGGCATCGAGGGCAACTATCCCGAGGTCTTCCGCGCCCTGGCGCGCATGCTGTGGCGGTTCACCCCCGAGGCCGCGGCGGAGATGAAGGCCGAGACGGAGCGCCTCTCGCTGCCCGCCCATTATGCCGCCACACAGATACGCGGCGGCGACAAGGTGACGGAGACCGACCTCTACCCGGCGGAGATGTTCGTGCGCCTCATCGAGCAGAACACGCCGCTCAGGGATGTGCTCCTGCTGACGGACGACTACGCCATCCTCGAGCGCGTGCGGCGCGACTTCCCCGACATCCGCTGGCACTCTCTCTGCGCCCCCGAGGAGCAGGGATATTACAACAACGCCTTCGCCCACGAGGCTTCCGAGGCCAAGCACCGACAGATGATACGCTTCCTGGCGCAGATCGACGCCATGCTGCGGGCCGACTTCTTCACGGGCAGCGTCGTCATGGGCCCCAGCCTCTTTGTGCTGGAGATGATGTACCCCGCCGGGCTCCCGGCCGACTGCTCCGCCGAGCAATTCCCGCTGGCCTCGCAGATCTCCATCCCGCGCCGCGTGGCCATGGCCCGCGAATACCTCTCCGACCGCAGCATCCCCTCGCAGTACAGGCGGGAATAGCGCTTTTCTGCCCCGCTTTCCGCTTGCGCGGAAGTTCTCGTCGGACAATAGAAAATTCTACTACGAGATAAAAATTTTTATCTCGTAGCAAACGACTCGTTATCTCGGAGAAGAAAAAATTTATCTGCGAGTAGAATTTGCGCTTCTACGAGGCGCTGAATTTTACGTAGTTACACAGGCTTCTGAAATGCTCTCCGGTCGTCAGCGGCGGCCTTTGAAAACTATCTTCGAGCGCGTAGACGATGAATATTCCCATTCTCCGAATACTCATTTCCCCACTCTTCAAAAACCCTTCCGCAAATCTCAAAAACTACATAGGACCTGAGGAAAACTATGTTTGAGATAATTTAAAACATCTCAAACATAATTTCGGCCCATTGCGGGGTGCTGAAAATCATATAGTTGCAAAGGTCAAAAATTGTCCTTGGGCGCACCGCAAATGCGGATGAGGAGAATCGATGAGCGCGGCGCTAACTGGGAGGGCCGCTGCCCTCAGCGGCCAGGAGCGAGGTGGAAAATCTAACGTGCGGTTAAGCGGCAGGAAATTAGTATCGCGTATCCCTTCGCGCACTTTCTTATGCGGCAGGCG
>OMUV01000160.1 GCA_900314335.1 uncultured Prevotellaceae bacterium
TTGATTAGATAATAAACTCATCAAAACTATGTATATCTATAATACTATTACATAGTGCATTATACGCATTTTACCCTATACATTAATGTCTATTCCAAATCTCTATCACTCCAAATTCCGGAAGAACCTTATTTCTTTAGGGGGTATGGGGGAATTTCTTTAGTCTCCTACAAGTCACATGTGTCTGAACAAAAAACGGTTTGGGCCCGCGCGCCAAAATCTTGTTTATCATGCTGTTATAAAGGCGAAAAAATTTTGCTGGACTTTTGTTCGGAACAAAGGTGTCAACAAAACGCGATTTTGCTGGCAGCAAAGGTACATAAAAGTCTGTATGGCAAGTTTATATATTCTTGCATTGGAAGGTCTATTTTTGCCATAAAATTTTGTGTTAAATTCCCTCTAAAAGCAGAGTGTTTTAGTTACATCATTTTCGGTCATGCAAAAGGTGCTGTTTCTAAAATAGACCGCTTTAGATAGTATCCTCTGAATCATCGGAGAGCTCCCGCAGGCTGTCGGCAACGGACTTTCTGACTTGTGTCTCCATCTCTCCATGGACGGATTGCATTCTCGGCATGACATACTGCATCAGCTTCTCTGCAACTGCTATGCGATCCTTAGGTTCCAAACTGTCAAAGTCACGCTTCATCTTGCCACTTCCGCTATAATCACTGAGAAGGTCAGAGACAACGGCCTTGCTCATCTTCGTGACCTTGTTAAGGGAGCCCTTCTTTCTCCCTCCCGTCTTTCGTCCTAATGCCATATGCAAAGTAAATACTTAAAATGTAGGTACTAAGGTAATGGTTTATTTTTGCCGTAAATTATAAGTATTTACAAATTAAAATCATACGACTATGATAGGAATGGCAGTAGCCGCAGGCATGAAGGCGGCAAGCAGCATCTTTGGAGGCAGTAAGAGTGCTCGTGCCATCAGGCAGATGAGGCGTAACCTTGAGGCTCAGAAACAGGTCAATCAGGACTGGTACGACCGACGCTACAATGAAGACGCGACACAGCGTGCGGATGCTATGCGTCTCCTGACCATGACAGAGGAGAACATCAGGAAGCGTAATCAGCAGGCGGCCGGTACACAGGCCGTGATGGGCGGAACCGAGGAAAGCACGGCTGCAGCCAAGGAAGCCAACAACGAGGCTCTTGCCAACGCTACGAGCGACATTGCAGCTCAGGCCGAAGAACGCAAGGACAAGATAGAGCAGACCTATCAACAGAGAAACGACCAGATCAACCAGCAGCTAAACGGCCTAAGGCAGCAGCAGGCACAGAACATACAGCAGGCCACTAATGGTGTGGCGAACGCGGCAGGCGGCTTTGCCCAGCTTGACTTGCTCAAAGCAAAGGGCATGACTAACAACCAATACTAACATAATGCAGAAAAAGGATTTGACTATAGTGAAGGCTCCATCGCCTGCCTATTCTGTATCTCCTCCAGGAAATATCACGCAGCCGATCGTGAAGAGCCAGAGTGTGGCCGCAGCAGCGGCGACGACCGAACCAGAGATCAAGCCTGTCATACGGACGGTAGCGTCTGAGAGTTCAGTGCAAACGGCAAATGCGCAGCCAAAGACGTCTACAGGCGATGACGTGCCGAAAAATGCCACAGATGGAAAGCAGACAAATGGAGAGTCTGCCAACGACATCGACAAGATGAGGCCGACAGGCAAGCTCAATTTCAATCCGAACGACATAAACAAGGGCGCTTCGCTCGACTACGCCACCATGATAAAGATGCTCGACGCGGAGCGAGAAGATAAAGAGAAGCGGAACAACGAGAAAACTGCCAAGCAGCGCAAGCGCATGCAGCTATTGGCCGCGCTGGGTGACGGCATATCATCACTGGCCAACCTCTACTACACCACAAAGGGCGCCAATAGCGCATACGATTCAAGAACATCCCTGTCCAAGAAAGCGCAGGAGAGGTATGATAAGCTTGACGAGCTGGCAAAGGCGGACAAGGAGAAACGTATAGCATACATTCTGAGAGAGCGAGCCCAAAGGCGAGAGGACGATTACCGCTCCAAGGTGCTGGCCCAGCATGAGAGCGCGCGTCAGGACGCACTGGAGGCAAAGAGACAGGCCGCGCAGCAGGAGGCGGCCAGATGGGCGGCGACATTCGGTAACAAAGAGAAAATCCATGATGATGAAATGGAGAACAAGCGTCTCGATCGAGAGAGCCGTGAGCGCATAGCAGAGAAGAATCGTCAGAACAAGCGAGAGATGGCCGTATACCGTACGAGCCACAAAGGCAGCAGTGGGGGAAGTTCAGGTAAGCTCAAATATAAAGCTCTGGACAGAGATGGCAATGAGCATTGGTTCTCTACAGTCAACGAAGCTGATAATTATGCCAAGGCACACGGAACGTATGTCCCGCGTAATACGACGACCAAGAAGGACGGAACGAGTTTTGACGGTACCACAAAGACAACAGTTACGGGAGGTTACCGCCAGACGGACAAGGGTAGCGCAAAGAGCTGGTTTTCTATTCACAAGAGCAGCTTTTCAATACATAACAAATAACGCTGAGCAATATGCCAATCAATTATAAGGTGAAGCAGCTATACGACGCTTTGAAGGAAGACGGAGCGGACGTAGGCAGTGAGCAGGAGTTTAACGACTGGTTCTTTAAGCCAGGAGATGAAGGATACAAGAACCGCAGAAGTGTATATGACGCATTCAAGGAGGACGGAGCGGACATCGGCAAAGACTATGGAGAGTTTGCGGGATGGCTCGGCCTTCATGCTGTAGAGGCGCAGAAGCAGTCCCCTGCCCTCACCCAAGATGTCCGACGTCCGCAGGCTCCACTGCCCCAGGCTGCGACTTCTGTGCATGCAGCAGCACAGAAGCCTGCAAAGCCTCAACCTGTGCAACGTCAGCAAACGGCGCAGCAGCCGGTAACTTATTTCCGGTTACGTCGTGGCGGCAAGGACTTCAATGTATCAGCCGACGAAGTGCGCAAGGCTGGAGGCCTGCAAGCCTGGGCCAATCGTCATCCCGGCGCTCCTGTCCGCGTTTATATGCAGGGAAATGGATTTAACGGTCATGTGGATCTGTCACAGGCTCACAACAGATATGCCAAGCAGGGCTACAAATATTCCACAACTACGGCAAAAACGCCTGTTAAAGCCATGAGCAGGCCGGAGAAGCAGCCGACAGTAAAGCCGGCAGAACAGCCGATGACAGACATGCAGAAAGAAATGCTGTTGGACAATCTGCAGGGCATAGTCAACAATGCCAGAAGCTCGAATACGCGGACAATACAGCAGATGAAGAACAAGCTGGAGTATGACAAGAAATCCCGGAATGGGTTTCTCGGTGGCCCAGTAGAGGGAGGCGTGCAGTACAATCCCTCAACAGGGAAGATGGAGCAAACCTACCTCACTCCGCAGGGCTACAAGACAACGAGCAAGGGAGATGCAGACATGATGAGCCAGCAGTATAGAGAGCAGCAGGCTTTCCGTCAGAGAATGAAGGTTAACGGCCTCAAACCCGATAATAAAGAGGACGTCCATAAACAGATGCAGCTGGATGAGGAGAAGCCCATGCGTGACGTCCTTAATGATGTGTGGGGAGAAGCCGAGGCTCAAGACAAAAAGGCCCAGGAGGCATGGAGAAACCGGGCTGACAAGAACGCACGTGGTTTCAGCCTGTCAGATGCCGCGGCCGCCTCCAGCTCAGCAGGTGCTGTGTTTGCCGGCCGTGGTGAGGATTTCAACAACGACCTCGAATACCAGAAGAAGAGGCATGCTATCTTCGATTTCGATAAGATGGCCAACACTATGTATGCCCGCTTGCCGGAGGACTACCGCAGAGGCACTCTGGAGCGATATACCGATTACTTCAAGAAACACCCAAAGGACGCCAAGGGGAAAACGGCAGCTATTGCGGCGAAGGATGCGCTAATGGGTGATCTATACCGACAGGTGTATGAGCGCGCCAAAGCGCAGGATATGCCAAAGAGCAAACTGGAGTTCCTTCTTCGCAAAATTGCTGACCAACCACTCATTTCAAGTAGCATGGCAGCCAATACAGTAGCAGCCTGGCAAACCGGCTCGCATGGTCTTGACCTCGCCGAACAGGATGCCATGTCTACTTTTGGTAAACAACACAAGACGCTTGACATTGCAGGAACCGTCGCTAACATGGCTTTGGATCCTGTAACATATGCAGCCGGAGGCATCGGCGGTGTTGTAGGCAAGAAGGCATTGCAGGCCGTCGGCAAGCAGGCATTGAAGGGCGCAACTAAGAAGGTTGCTGAGCGCTATGCGGCAGGCACCTTGGCAGGTCGCGTTGCACAAGGCGTTGCCGGTGGTGCAGCTAACTTTGGCACCTTCAATACTGTCAAAGGTATTCAGCAGCAGATGGCAGTAGGCGGAACGCTCGATGAGAACGGAAAGCCTACCAATGAGTTATCCGCTGGAGACATTCTGAAAGAAACCGCTCATGGACTGATGCTTGGTGCGGCCACCGGTACGTTGTCACCATTGATTGGTAATGTTGCAGATAAGGCTGTGAAGGCAACGAGCAGCACGGCAGGGAAAGTGGCACTTCGCGCAGGTCAGACGGCCCTGAGTACACTTGCAGAAGGTACAGTGTTCGCTATTCCCGACATGGTGGACAAAGGCAAATGGGACTGGGACACATGGACAGACAGTCAGGCGATGATGCTGGGCTTCAAGGCAAGTCACGCGATCAAGAGCGCACCGCGCGTGCTGCAAAGGGCTACAGAGAGAGGACAGGCGCATAGGGCTCAACTTTGAGGAGAGGCTGCGCAAGCAGTTGGACGCATCTCCCGCGGACATAGGATTTAAGCCGGAGGAGATGGAGGAACTGCGCGACAAGGGCTATACGGGCCTATCCATGCTGTTCAGGGATGCCAATAAGAGGAAGGCCGACAAGAGTACGGGGATAGAAGAGCGAACAGATGATTACGAGAACCTGACACCCGACAGATTTGACGGCTACGAGGCAATGAAGCGGCTGATGAATGACAACAGCGTCAGTGAGGCCACAAGGGCCAAGGCGTACTACATTCTTACTGGACACATGCTGCCCATGTCCTCGGTGGTAGGGTATGACGTAGAAAAAGACGATGCCGGTAGGGTGACGGTCAACAGCGTCAATGCCCGCGGAGGTGTTGTCACTACCAGACGCTTTGCCAACGAGAAGGCAGCCGGGCAGGAGATAGACAACATAGCGCGGCAGGCAGAGCTCAACGCAGTCAATGTAGGCGAGAAATACAAGGAGACCGCGTCGAACATGATAGTCATGGAGCAGGCCATCAAGGAAGTAGCTCCGGATGCCGATGTGGCTACCGTCCTTAACAACTATAAAATGGTGAAGAGCGGGCA
>OMUV01000204.1 GCA_900314335.1 uncultured Prevotellaceae bacterium
CGCTGTATGCGGAACCGCACGTACAGTGGTGTGAGAGGTCGGTAAACACGAAAATTTTTTGCTTGTGCAGTTGCAGTTTTCTCTCGAAATGGGTAATTAAGATTTTATGCGTTTTGGAGAGATTTCTAAAGAATATGCGCCTAGGGAAAATTAATATGATATCCGGCAATGTGCATTTCGCTCAGTTCTATCAGATCACAAAATCCTATATGCATATGCGTTGAATCTATAAATTTATAATGTTTACAAGTTATACTGTTGCGCGTCTAATATAACCCGTTTATTGTCTAAAAATCTGTAGAATGCGTAAAAGGCGATGTGCTGCTATAACTTGATGCCCGTTGTCTCTATTCTATAATAATCTATCACTTGGTGTTTTCTTACCACTATGCAGGAGAAAGAGAGAAGTGAATTTAAGACAAACTATTTCAGCTAATTGGAATGTAGAACAGATTTATAACCAAATTAAGAATTTGCGAAGGTCATAATTTTTCCCGAACTTTGCCATATAAATGAGAAGCGAGAAGTCCATTGAAATACAAGAGAAATGGAGGCGATGTCTTGACTTTATTAGTCACAACGTCGCCCCCGATTCTTATTCTACCTGGTTCACACCCATTGTATTTGAAGGGATTAAGAAGAATGTCGCTGTACTTCGAGTGCCGTCGCAGTTCTTTTATGAGTATATAGAAGAACATTTTATCGGCTATCTTCGCGCTGCCATCAAACGAGAATTCGGGGAAAAGATAAACATTGGCTATAACATTGTTACCGATTCTATTAATAACATCAATGCTACTGCATTAGACAACAAAGGCGCTGTTAATATCGAGCGCCGTCCGGAGACAGATGGAGATAAGACACCTTCTTTTCTCTCTGGTCTGGAACAATATGAAGAAATAGAATCAAGGCTGAACCCTAATTATACTTTTGAGAATTTTATTGAGGGCGAGTCGAACAAATTGCCTCGCAGCATTGGCCTTGCAATAGCTGATAATCCCGGTCAGAAGACCTTTAATCCATTTTTTATATACGGATCTTCCGGTGTTGGCAAGACTCATCTTCTGAATGCTATCGGTATAAGGATAAAAGAGAAGACTCCGGCAAAGCGTGTGCTTTATGTCTCGGCGCATCTGTTTCTGATACAGTATAGCGATGCTACACGTCGCAATCTGCGCAATGATTTCCTTCATTTCTATCAGAGCATCGATGTATTGTTGATTGATGACATCCAGGAGATCGCCGGCGAAACAAGAAAGGCTACTCAGCAAGCTTTTTTCCATATATTCAATCACCTTCAGCAGACAGGCCATCAGTTGATTATGACGAGTGATCGCCCTCCTGTGGAATTGGAAGGCGTAGAGGAGAGATTGCTGACCCGTTTCAAGTGGGGACTTGTAGCAGAGCTTTACAAGCCGGATGTTAAGCTCGCCAGGAAAATCCTTATTAACAAGATGCATAACGATGGTCTTGTATTCCCTAAGGATGTCATAGATTACATTGCAGTAAATGCGTCTCAAAATATCCGCGATCTGGAAGGCGTGATAAACGCCATTCTCGCTTATTCTGTGGTTTATAATTGTGACGTTGATATCAATCTGGCTCAAAAGGTTATCGGCAGAAGTATCAAACCGGCAAAGAATAATATTACCACTCAGGAGATCCTTAATCGTGTGGCTGATTTTTACAAAGTATCATCCAGAGATATTTGTTCTTCCTCGCGTATCAGGAAACTGTCAATTGCCCGTCAGGTGTCGATGTATCTGGCGCAGAAACACACAGGATTATCCTACGCAAAAATTGGTTCAGAGATCGGCGGACGTGACCATTCTACGGTTCTTCACTCATGCACGGTGGTTTCTAAAAAGATTAGTACGGATATTGATTTCCGCCACAGCATAGAGAGCATAGAATCCCACTTGTAGAATTCTTCCTTGGTAGAATTCTGTTTCCATATTTATAAGATATGATGCTTTTCGTGACAAAGAAGATGTTGTCATGCGATTCTTTTTGCAAGCTCGATATTACCTGATCAAGAGGTAACAATTAGATTTCCTATTATTACTGTCCGTTAAGCGTAATGCATCCATCTATAATCTATTTATAGATACGGATAATGAAACAAGCGTAACTATATAAAAATCAGTGCTTCGCTAGGGGTATAACTACATTTGAGAAGAGAATAATCATTTCAAATTTGTTTTTGCTCAGGTGCCTTGTGAGAATTAAGTTATGCGGGAGGGTTTTTGAGGATTGCATACACGATGTTTCTCAAAACGGAGTAATCCATCCGTATGCCGCTTCTATATAAGATCGCCGGGCGGTTGCTGACGACTTAGAGGTGATTTGTGGTCCTTTGTAACTATATGATTTTCAGTGCCCCATAGAGGGCTAGAATTACATTTGAGACGTTTTAAAACATCTCAAATGTAATTTTCCTCATCTCAAATGTAGTTTTTGCGGTGTGCGGAAGTTTTTTTGAAAAGTGCATACACGAAGTTTTCCGGCAGGGTTAAATCCATCTGTATGCCCTGTCAGTATACATCAGCAAGGCGGCTGCCGAAGACCTGGAACCGCTTCGGCGGCCTCTGCAAGTGTGCGATTATCAGCCTCTGCGAGGCGGGAAAATTCTACTGCGAGATAAATTATTTTATCTACGAGTAGAATGGTCGTCTACTACGAGATAAATTTTTTTATCTGCGAGTAGAATTTCTTCTTGTCCCACGGGAATTTTTCCCGTTCGCAACAGAATTATTTCTGTTTGCAACAGACTGCTCGTCCGTTCGCATCAGGATTTTTTCTGTTCGCATCAGAATTATTTCCTCTTCTCCAAAAGTTTTCCGGACAGTAAAATGATTTCTAATTTTACAAGAGCCGAACTACGGCCAAAGCTTCAAAGAATAGCTTTTCTCTACAGCTGTCTCTATTTTGTCAGGCAGAGAGGGGAAGAAGTCAATGCCGGTACGCAGCTCTGCCTCGTCCACTGAGACAGCTTGCTGAAGCATGTTGAGCTTTTCATCTTTGTTCGGCATTATGAAGGCTATAGCTTGCGGCTTGCCTTTGTTTACGGCGTATATACACTTGAAGAAAGCGTCCGGCACTCTGATCTGATGTTCGTCGCCTATATAGCGTGCTTTGTTTCTCGAAAAAACTGGTCCGCAAACAATAGTCACCTTTCCGAATTTGCGAGCCCATCGCCTGCAGGCACTTTCCAGACGTTCCCATGCGCCAGCATTCAGTGTGTGAGTCTGGGGACAAATATTGCTCATATAAAAGCATTCTCTCATGGCTCTTGGATCAAACTTCATGTCTGCGGAAGGAGCATTGTGTCCACGGTCATATCCACTGTTTCTATAGTCAGAAGAGACTACGCGGTGGGGTAAAGGAATGTCGGGATCTGGCTGAAATTCGCCACGGCCAAGGTTGCCTTCCGTTTCGTAGTTTTCCAGACACCATCCTACCCAGTTGGGCTCATTCGTTTCGCGGTTGAAGGAAAGTGTATAAGCAAAATGCCTGATGATACGCTCGGGTGTATGCCGCATTTTGGCTGCAAAGACTATTGCCGGCTCACTGATGGAGCTGTTTTCTACGTCTTTGCCATCATTATTACTGGCTGGTTTTTCTGATGCAGGATTGTCTCCACCTTTTGGCAGCGAATAAAGATTGCTGTCGGCGTCATTGTCTTGATGGACTACGTTAGCCTCTGCTGGCGTATTGTAGCTGGTATCTTCATGATGCAGGACTTTCTGCGCAAAAAAGATCATAACAGCCAGCGCAATTATGCCGGAAATGCTGGATACTTTTCTTTTTCTCATCTTATCGCTTTTGACTTTACGATATCTCGCCGATACTATTCTATACGTTTTAGTAGCAGGACTTGGAGCTGACTAAAATTTAAAGCCCAAGCCAATGCCTAAATTCTCATAGAACTGAAAGAATTCCTTTTTCCCGTTTTTATAATGTGTATCGTCAAAGCGGGGATACAGGTATATGCTTGTGTTGAGATATTTGTTGATAGAGAATGTAGTGGTACTCTCCAGCCAGGCCTGTGCATAGTGTGCATTAGAATAGAAGTAGATGTTGCCACTTGTCCTGATATTTTTGGCTATTTGCCACGAATAATTGGACGTGACATTGTAACCAATGTCGTTGTAGGCGTGATGAGTCCCTCTTATACCGTAATTATGTCTTAGCAGGGCGCGGTCGCAATACTTGGCGTGGTAAGACAGAGGAAGAAGATTTAACTTGAATGTGAATTTCTTTAGTTTTAGCTCATAATACATACCGATTGACAAGTTGCCTTCAACGGGGGAGAGAAAATCTGAAGTGACATTTTTGCTGTTGCTTGCGTATTTGGGATACATCTGTGTCCATACGTTGAGCTGTACTGTGTAGTACCAGTTCTTTACAGCAGATATGCCGATGTTGCTCCAGATCTCCAGCTTATCATCGTTTGTCATATATTTATGCTGCGTGTCGTTGTGATTGTTGATGAAGCCGAGACGCGCCTGCATGCGGTTTTCAAATTTCAGACCTCTCTGGTTATTGTAGTTGAGGCTCATCGATGTTGACATCTTGTAGGTATTGCTTCTCTGGTTCCCTTGAAACCAGTTTTCCGAGGCGTATGTCTGCGACATGTTGAAGTTCAGCTCACCGGAGAACGTCCAGAAGTTCGGCTTGCGCGTTATCACCTTATATGAGGCGTCTTCTATTCCCGTGTCAACATTTTCCTCAGGCAGGGTGATGTGCGTGATGTCTCTTACCGGCTCGCTTACGATATCCTTACGGATGGAAGCAGCCTGATCAATGTTATCTTGTGTGTTGGAAATCAATTCCGGATAGTGAGAGTATGCCCAGGTTAGTGTCTGCGACATGGCTTTCTCAATGCTGTCGTGACTGACCGGCGCATCCATGGCTGTCTTATAGAATAGGTCCACTCCCTTTTCCTTGAGGCGTGTCGGTTTCCATTGGCTGCCCATCATGTATTTCACCGGGCGGTCATAAAGTGTCGGGGTCAGCAGAAGGGGATATAGATAAGGGTCTCCGGGCGTATTGTCAACTGAGACAATGGTGCTGTCCTTCTGATAAAGGACCGAAAGCGTATCGATGTATTTCTTGGCTACTTGCTGAAAGTAAGACGACTTTTTCTCTTTTTGCCTTGTCCCTAATGTCTGCGCCTGCAATGGTAAGATTGCTACAGAAGCCATTAGGAGGATTATGGTAGTCTTGAATGTCATGTTGCAAACATATGGGTATGTTGCAAAGGTAGTAAAAAATACAAACCCCCGGAGCCTCAGACTTCCCTAAATTTGAAATAGCGATTATTGTGCTTCAGAAACCACGGATGTGTAACCGTAATATAAAATATAAGCGCCAGCAGAACGATAACGACAGGCAGGTATGGGGTAGTGTATATGAAGCCACAAACAAATCCCAAGGCGTAACCGCACTCACGCGAGATCATAAATGTGTTTTGTGCCGTGCCTCTCTGACAATGTCCTATGAGCTTGAGGAAATAGAGCAGGAAACGTGAAGATGTTATACCCAGGCCTGCCCCAAAGAGGACATCCGACGCTTTGAGCGACGAAGCAGAATCAGAAGCGAGGGGAATAAGAAGGGCGGCCAATGATAAGAGCATACCCGAGACTATCTCCGCGCGTACATCTGCATTGGCAAAAATCATGACTCTGAGTATTCGCGCTATCACTACACCTATTCCGATAAAGATGAACGGGAGGATGTGATTGAGATGCGATAGATAATATCCCACAGCAAATGAGAACGCCATCAGATTGATAAACGGGAGAATATCGTTCTTCTGCCAAAAACGGTCCAGACTGAACGTCGGGGTCTTGATGGGGGCCCGGAATGGGATATTGAGCCGGAAAATAATAATCTCGGAGATGAAAATAGCGCCTGCTATCGCTAGGACGGCAACATTATTCCCCCAATTGCCTATAATGAATATTGCCAGGGCAAAGCCGACAGGTATGGCAAACAATGCCGCCCACGAATATGAGTAGTCAGAATATGTTCTCCTCTCCGATTTTGTCATATCGTTCAGTATTGTGCTGCCGAGCGCTACCTGCGCCAGCCCGAATAATGCGCCCTCTATAAAGCGTATTAACGAAGCAGTGAGCAAGTCAATATCCAGATAGAACAGAAGCGAAAGCAATAACAGGATCGTCACGGAGTGGACAAAGGTCCGCTTGCGCCCATACCGATCTACGAGAAATGCGCTTACAGGTCCCAGAGCAAAAAGGCCGAGGGCAAATGTGGCTATGCCGGAGGCAATCAATACCGGACTGCTTGCTGTATTGCTGTAACGGGAAAACATAGTTACGACCTGCATCATCATCGATGACACGAGAAAAAAGTTGGCCGTACATATTAGAAATAGCACGCTATTCATACTTCATACAATATGAACATAAGACAAAATGTAGCGACATGCGCTCGGATTCCGTCCGGTTTTTAATACTGCTCTTCAGTACTTGGGAATTTTCCTTCCTTTACGTCTGAAACGTAAGATGCAACTGCTGTTGTTATGACAGAATGCAGATCGGCGTATTTGCGAAGAAATTTTGGCGCGAAACCATTATTCATGCCGAGCATGTCCTGACAAACTAATACCTGACCGTCAGTATGCATTCCTGCGCCGATACCGATTGTTGCCGCAGTCTTTAGTTCTTTGGTTACTTTCTCTGCCAGTGTTGCAGGGATCTTTTCGAGAACTATTGCAAAGCATCCGGCTGCTTCCAGAGCCAGCGCATCTTCTAACAATCTGTCTGCCTCTTCTTCGGTCTTTGCCCTGAGCCCATAGCCGCCGAATTCGTTTACGCTCTGAGGAGTTAGGCCCAGATGGCCGCATACGGGAATGCCGGCTTCAATGATAGCTTTGATCTGCGGGCACACTCTTTTTCCGCCTTCCAGCTTCACAGCGCTTGCGCCGCTTTCCTTAACGATGCGTATCGCATTCTTCAGAGCATCCTCAACGCTTATCTGATATGAGCCGAATGGCATATCGCAAAGTACAAGAGCGTGTTTTGCACCGCGCGCCACACTACGGGCGTGATATATCATTTCGTCAAGGGTTATGGGAAGTGTGGAACTGTTGCCAGCCATTACATTCGATGCAGAATCTCCAATAAGAATAATGTCAACGCCCGCTTCGTCCACCAACTTAGCCATCGTATAATCATAAGAGGTAAGCATGGAAATCTTCTGACCGTCATGCTTCATCTGAAGTATCTTATTGACGGAAACGGGCTTTACTATTTCCAATTTTTTCTCTGTCATATGCTTAGATAAGGGCTTCGAAGGAAAAATTCTCTGCGCCCTTAATTAGTTATTTCGGGTGCAAAATTACACCTTTTCTGAATTACGACAAAAAATCAAAGCACTTCTCTGGAATTACAGCCTGATAATCCCCAAATACTTGTCTTGTAATGATTGCAGTCCGGTGATCAAAGGGCACCCATTCCTATTTCTAAAGATGCGATATTAAAAATACAACGCCTCGCAAAGGGACAAAAATACAAGTCATCCAATCTTGTCAGGTGCTTTATGCTTTTCCCTGTGCGCTTTGTAATTTTCCATAAGTACGGGATGATTTTTATGTTGTCGGGAATGCTATTTCGGATTAAAGATGTGACTTTTTCTACAAGCTAAGAAAGGACATTTGTTACGGATGGAGAATTTATAGCAGCAGGGTAGAAGGATGAGGACTTGGATTGAAGGGAAACTTTTTACCTATGGGCGATGATAACCGTGAGAGCCGCTGCGCTAAAAGTGTAAAATGGTATAAATTCTTTCTCAAACTATATTATTTGTCGGCATTAAATCAGCAGCATATTCTGTCATTCATTCCTGACTAAGGGAAAAGTATTCTGCTCTGCGGACTAAAATACTTGGAATTAAAATTGTGTATACAGAAATGCTAAATCCTATTCGTTATACAGGCGAAAATTACCTCGTATAACTATTTAATCTACAGTGCGCTGACTAGGGCTAAAACTACAAGGCACTTGAGGAAAATTACAAAGCACCTGAGAAAAATTATGTGCCTTGTAGTTTTTCGCTTGCGCGGGACGTTTTTTCTGATGTTGGGAAAGGCTTTTCAGAAATGCCGTAAATGGCTACTTGTTTCGACAGACTAATATGTATTGGCAGGGTTGGAGAGTGACGACTTATATAGGTTAGATTCGCGTTCCGCATTTGATGCGAAGCTATATGAATAACAATAAGCGCGATGCGGCTTGGGACGAAGTTAGTCGGAGAGCTGCTGCCCTTAACGGCGCTTGTCATAGTTATCACGACCCATTTGATGATTTTGCCTTGTCGAAGCAATTTCATTTAGTCCTATACTAAAGAATATTTCGTTGGAATTGCCTATCTTTGCATGTATTCTACGCAGATAAATGGATAAAGAAAAGATACAGAAAATCAAGTTAAGATACGGTATTGTAGGTTCTTGCGATGCTCTTAACCGTGCTATAGACATCTCTCTGCAGGTGGCTATGACGGACTTGTCTGTTTTGGTAACTGGCGAGAATGGTACAGGTAAAGAGGTTTTCCCTCGCATAATTCATGACAACAGCGCACGAAAAAGTCACAAATATTTCGCTGTAAATTGCGGTTCTATACCTGAGGGAACTATTGATTCTGAACTGTTCGGACACGAGAAGGGGGCATTTACTGGTGCCGTTAACGAGCGTCAGGGATACTTTGCTGCCGCTAATGGTGGCACTCTTTTCCTGGATGAAGTGGGAGAGCTTCCGCTCTCTACACAGGCCAGACTTTTGCGTGTTCTGGAGACTGGTGAGTATATCAGAGTAGGTTCCAGTGAGGTGCGTAAAACAGATGTTCGTATTGTGGCTGCCACAAATGTCGATCTACCCAAGGCTATTGAGGAAGGACGTTTTCGCCAGGATTTGTATTATCGTCTTAATACGATCCCGGTGTCTATTCCTCCTCTTAGGGAACGCGGAGAGGATGTAGTAATGCTGTTTCGCCGCTTCGCTCTTGACATGAGCGAGAAATATAATATGCCCGGCGTAAAACTGACCCCTGAGGCCGCAACATTGCTTATGAAATATCCCTGGCCGGGGAATGTGCGCGAGTTGAAGAATATTACGGAGAATATCTCCATTACCTCTCCGCAGAGAGAGATAACAGCCGAGATATTGCAGAGATATTTGCCCTCTTCTCCTTCACACGCTTTGTCGGTTGCTCCTGTGCAGGTGAATGGTAAAGACAACTCCTTTGCCTCGGAGCGTGAGATTTTGTATCAGATACTTTTTGACCTTAGACGAGATGTTTCAGAACTGAAACGTAAGCTTGAGACTCGTGACCGCAACGCGCAGCATGTCAGAGAAATGGAGCAAGGTGGTGAATACATCGAGGCAGTCGAAGCCCCGAGTACGTCCAATGTCTCATCAGACGAAATCATTCAGCCCCGAGATCCCGAGCCTAAGCAGGAAGAAAGGATAATTCCTCTCGAAGAACAGGAGAAGGAAGCTATCAAAAAAGCTCTTATAGTGGCCGGCGGCAGGCGTAAGGAAGCTGCTGAAAGTTTGGGTATTTCAGAGCGTACTTTATATAGAAAGATTAAGGAGTATGGCCTGGAGAAATAAGGGTGAAAAATCCGTACATGTATTAGTGCCTGCAGTCGTGTTACTGTTGGTGTGCGCCTGCAGCATACAGTATAAGTTCAACGGGGCGTCAATCAACTATGACAAGATAAAGACCATCCAGATCGACGAGTTTCCTCTGCGCACTTCTTTTGTGTGGGCTCCTATGCGCTCTATCTTTAATAATGCGCTTACCGATGTGTTCGCGCGACAGACTCGTCTCACTCAGGTGAAGCGTAAAGGCGACCTGAGAATAACCGGCGAAATTGTTGGATACGACCAGATAAACAAAGGTATATCTACTGAAGGGTATGCTTCACAAGTGCAATTGCGTATGACGGTGAATGTCCGTTTTACTAATAACAAGAATCATACTCAAGATTTTGAGAGGAGATTTTCTGCTACAACCCAGTATAATTCTTCTCTTTCTCTCAATTCTGTGCAGCAGGAGCTTGTGGAGCAAATGACGCAAGACATTGTAGACCAGATATTCAATGCTACAGTGGCTTCGTGGTAAATGAACAAGGAGCTATGAACGAGGATAGAGTAGTGAGGCTAAAAGCGGAAATTGAGGCGTATCCATATGATAGTGATGCCCGTATATCTGTCGCAGAAGCATTGTTAGCCAATTCGACAGATAAGGAGTTAGTGAATCAGCAATTGATGGAAGACGCCCTTTTTATGCCCTCGCGGGTAGTCCTGTATTTTTTAATGCATGGTGCAGAGGAGAAAGTCTCGGCCGAACTCAATTCCGTGGCACATGGGTCGGAAGCCCAAAGTGGTAAGCAAAGTGCAGAGAGAAGCGGGGCTCAGGACAGAACTGTTTCCCTCATAGATTCGTATCTGGCAGAAAACCCTGCTGAGAAGCCCCGCCGCAAACTCACGTTAGCTGACGCATCCACAGACTATGCCTCCTGGCTGGAGCAGAATGACAAAGATGAAGCTGGGGAAAATACAATTCAGTCTGTTGAAACGGATGTTACGGTTAACGTGGATGATCCCGCGGAGATTTTGATAAGAAACGGCGAATATGCCAAAGCAATTGAAATTATGCAGAGACAGATAGCCGATAATCCGGAAAAAAGTTGTTACTTTGCAGACCGTATTCGGTTTCTTAACAAAGTAATACAGCTAAAAAGAGAATGAATTAATAAAAAGCAAATATATAAATATGTATTCTGTATTAGTAATTTTAATGGTAATAGTGTCCGTGCTGATGTGCTTTATAGTAGTGATACAGGAGTCTAAGGGCGGTGGACTTGCATCTGGTTTTTCCTCTTCCAACTCCATAATGGGCGTACGTCGCACTACGGACTTTATTGAGAAGGCGACTTGGACTTTGGCTATTGCCATGGTGGTTCTGTCTGTGGCTTCAGCATATTTTGTACCTAGTGCCGATGACCAGAAGAGCGTAGTCCTGAAGGAGAAGAATCTGCCCGCCATGCCTATGCAGCAGCAGTCACAGGGCCTTCCCTCAAATACAGCCGCTCCTGCTAATGGTGCAGCTCAGGGTCAGGGCGCGGGCTCTCAGGCTCCGACAAAATAAGTCGATAGTTTAACGCGTAGCGCGGCTTCATACTGGTCGCGCGTCGGAAAATAAGACTCAGCGAATAGGATTGCCATGACAGTGGCAATCATTTCGTGTTTAAATAAGACTTCAGATGAAAATAGCAATAGTTGGAACTGGTTATGTCGGACTGGTGTCGGGCACATGTTTTGCCGAAATGGGCATTGATGTTACATGCGTTGATACTAACAAAGAGAAAATTCGCTCACTGCGTGCAGGTAATACTGTGATATACGAGCCTGGGCTCGATGAAATGTTTGCGCGAAACACCAAAGCCGGCAGATTGCATTTCACTGAGAGTCTTGCTTCCTGCCTTGGAGACGTCGACGTGGTGTTCAGCGCCGTGGGAACGCCTCCTGACGAGGACGGAAGTGCTGATTTGCGCTATGTTTTGGAGGTTGCTAAAGAGATAGGTGAAAACATGAACAAATATCTCCTGATAGTGACTAAGAGTACTGTTCCAGTTGGCACTGCTGCTAAAGTTAAGTCTGTCATTCGGGAGGAATTGAAAAAGCGTAACCTGAATATTCCCTTTGATGTAGCCAGCAATCCTGAATTTCTCAAAGAGGGTAGCGCTATAGCTGATTTTATGCGTCCTGACAGAGTCGTAGTGGGCGTAGAAAGTGAGAAGGCGAAGGAGATACTCTCTTCGCTTTATCGTCCGTTTATGCTTTCCAAAGAGAGATTTATTATTACCGATATCCCGTCAGCCGAGATGATTAAGTACGCGGCCAACTCTATGCTTGCTACTCGTATCTCATTTATGAACGACATCGCATCGCTATGTGAGAAGGTGGGAGCAGATGTCAGCAGCGTACGTCGCGGAATAGGTGCGGATACACGCATTGGAAGTCGGTTCCTTTATCCAGGATGCGGCTATGGAGGTTCCTGTTTCCCTAAAGATGTTAAAGCATTAATACATACTGCGCATGCCGAAGGATGTGAAATGAAAGTGCTTGAGGCTGTCGAGAACGTCAACGAGAAACAGAAGGAAATACTCTATCATAAGATAGAAGATTATTTTACTAATGTAAGGCCTCAGAGCCTGAAGGGCCTGAAGATTGCTATTTGGGGACTCGCCTTCAAGCCCGAGACTGATGATATGCGCGAAGCTACTTCGCTTGTGACAATACGTCTTTTAAAGGCAGCTGGATGTCGCGTCACAGTCTATGATCCGATAGCTATGAACGAATGCAGGCGCAGGGTAGGAAACATCGTGGAATACAATGATGATATGTATGCCGGATTACAGGATGCAGATGCTCTAGTATTAATAACAGAGTGGAAGCAATTTAGAATTCCTGATTGGAATAGAATTCATTCCTTGCTGCGTACTCCGCTTATTGTCGACGGGCGCAACATATATACCATATCTGATATGGAACGTTACAGCTTCGATTATATGTCTATTGGAAGAAGAAATATGCTTTTTGCTTCGTCCAAATAAGATTGTGTTCTTTATCTATGTGATAAATGAAGGTACCGCGTTCTTTTGGAGACTACTTACTCAAGCATAAAACCGTCGCTTTTTTGCTCTTCTTTATATTGTGGATTACCGTATTAGACGATAATTCGCTATATAAAAGGTATTGTGTTCACAAGGATATTGCGGAGCTAAAGGATGAATTAAGAAAATATCAAGAGCAATACAAGCAGACTGCTCAATCTCTCCGCTCGATGGAGACGTCGAAGGAAGAGGTGGAAAAGATAGCACGCAAACAATATTATATGAAGAAAGAGGATGAGGATATTTACATAGTACAATCTCCATCTGACGATTATACAAATAAAGATATAGGAATAGATAATGAAGAAACTGAGCAAAATTGAGATAATAGTCTACGATGCAGGAGCTGTGATAATGCTTCTGTCGTTATTGCTCTATCCATCTACGCTCAGGAGTATAGTACCATATATTTATTTTGTTGGTGCGATAGCTTTCTTCGTAATGCAGTATCGCGGACAGACGGATAAGAGTAGCGTGACTATACGCAGGCTTGAGAGAATACAGCTGATAGGCGCAGTTCTACTCGTTATTTCCGTCTTCCCTATGTGGATGGATATAAACATGGTTTGGCCTCTCAGGCATCATGAATGGATAGTATTCCTGTCTATAGGAGCCTGGCTGCAGTTGTATACTGCTTTTCGATTGCCCAGAGAGATAAAAAATACACACATTGATGAATGATAATATCATAGATAGAAAAGATGACGGTCTGAAGGCATTGGGGACGAAGACGAATTATCCCATTGATTACGATTCCTCTTTGCTGGAAACCTTTGTGAATAAGCATCCAGACAATGACTATTGGGTAAGATTCAATTGTCCCGAGTTCACGAGTCTTTGTCCCATAACAGGGCAGCCGGATTTTGCAGAGATAAGGATAGAATACATCCCTGCATTAAAGATGGTTGAAAGCAAAAGCCTGAAACTGTATTTGTTCAGCTTCCGCAATCATGGAGATTTCCATGAAGACTGTGTGAATATCATAATGAAGGATCTTATAAAATTGATGGAACCTAAATATATTGAGGTAGAAGGAATATTCCGCCCACGCGGTGGCATAAGTATCTGGCCTTTTGTTAATTGGGGGGTGCCTGATACAAAGTATGAGCAGATGGCTCTCCAACGTTTCGCTAATCATGATATCAGAACGAATTAATATACGCAATGTTTGATAATCTCACTGAAAGGCTTGAGCGCTCGTTCAAGTTATTAAAGGGTGAAGGAAAAATCACCGAAATAAATGTTGCAGAGACTCTGAAAGATGTACGACGTGCTCTGCTTGACGCCGATGTCAATTACAAGGTTGCAAAGTCTTTTACCGACAGAGTAAAAGAAAAGGCTTTGGGTATGAATGTGATTACCAGTTTGAAGCCGGGTCAGCTTATGGTCAAATTGGTACATGATGAGCTGGGTGCCTTGATGGGTGGAGAGACGGTAGAGTTGACTTTTGATAAAAGACCCTCTATTATATTGATTGCTGGTCTTCAGGGCTCAGGTAAGACCACCTTTTCTGCTAAGTTGGCCAACCTTCTAAAAGGGAAATATCATCACAAGCCATTGCTTGTGGCATGTGACGTTCACAGACCCGCGGCTATTGAGCAGCTGAATGTCTTAGGCGGACAGATAGATGTACCTGTCTTCTTTGACAAGGAAGATAAGAATGCCGTCTCAATAGCAGAGAAAGCAATACAAAGAGCGAAAGATTATGGCAATGATGTGGTAATTATAGATACTGCAGGTCGACTTGCTGTTGACGAGGAGATGATGAATGAAATATCCGACATCAAGGATGCTGTAAAGCCGGATAATATCCTGTTTGTCGTTGATTCCATGACAGGTCAAGATGCTGTAAATACTGCCAAGGAATTTAATGATCGCTTAGACTTCACCGGAGTAGTGCTGACGAAACTTGATGGAGATACGCGCGGAGGTGCTGCATTATCCATTCGTTCCGTCGTAGACAAACCGATAATGTTTATTGGTACCGGCGAGAAGATGGATGCCATAGACTTGTTCCACCCAATGCGAATGGCAGATCGTATTTTGGGAATGGGTGACATTGTATCTCTTGTAGAGAAGGCCCAGCAGCAATACGATGAAAAAGAGGCTCGCAGACTTCAAAAGAAAATAGCCAAAAACCAGTTCGATTTTAATGACTTTCTCGCACAATTAGGCCAAATCAAAAAGATGGGTAATATTAAGGACCTTGTCTCAATGATTCCTGGTGTTGGAAAGATGATGAAAAATGTCGACATAGATGACGATGCGTTTAAGAGTATAGAAGCGATAATTTATTCGATGACACCTCAAGAACGCTCTCATCCTGAGATTATCAATGGAAGCAGAAGACGCAGAATAGCCAGCGGATCCGGAACAGATTTGCAGGAAGTGAATCGACTCCTTAAGCAATTTGAACAGACACGTAAAATGATGCACCAGATGGCAGGTGGCCGCATGCCTCAGTTACCAAGATTTAAACGGAAATAAATAGTAGATTATGCAGTTGATAGACGGAAAGCAGACAGCTAATAGTATTAAAGCAGATATAGCTGCTGAAGTTAAGAAAATAGTAGAATCAGGAGCAAGGCGTCCCTGTCTTGCTGCAGTTTTAGTTGGCCATGATGGCGGAAGTGAAACTTATGTGGCTAATAAAGTTAAGGCTTGCGAGGTTTGCGGATTTGAGTCCATCCTAATAAGATATGAGGATACTGTATCTGAAGAAGAGCTACTTTCAAAGGTTAGGGAACTGAATACTGATAGTAAAGTAGATGGAATAATTGTGCAACTTCCTTTAACCAAGCATATATCAGAACAAAAGGTTATAGAGACCATAGACTACAGAAAAGACGTAGACGGTTTCCATCCTATTAATGTAGGAAGAATGTCTATTGGATTACCTGCTTTTATATCTGCAACTCCTAAGGGAATAATGGAGCTTTTGAAGTACTATCAAATCAAGACTTCTGGAAAAACATGTGTTATACTTGGAAGAAGCAATATAGTAGGTAAGCCTATGGCTCGCCTTATGGTACAAAAGAATTATGGTGATGCTACTGTTATCGTTTGTCATAGTCATACACCTAATATAAAGGAGTTGTGCAGGCAGGCGGATATAATAATTGCAGCAATTGGCGTTCCAGAGTATGTAACTGCAGATATGGTAAAATCAGGAGCTGTAATTATCGATGTTGGCACAACTCGTGTACCCGATGCTACGAAAAAGAAAGGCTTCCGCTTATGCGGCGACGTTAAGTTTGATGAGGTATCTCCTTTGTGTTCTTATATATCGCCTGTTCCTGGTGGTGTAGGTCCGATGACTATTTGCTCTCTAATGCAAAATACATTATTGGCTTATCAACACAAGATCTATGACTAAGAATAAACTTTGTAGTGATTTTATCACCATTTGCTTTAACATAGAGCGTATTGATACAGAGGAATACCCAACAATCTCTATTCCTACAGAAATACTGCCGGAATCTACTGCGGCTTTAAAGTATATTGCAGACCACTGCGAGACTGGCTATGCCCTATTGCTATGGTGCAAGTGGAGTGATTTGACGTTGGGTAATAAATTCCGTGAGGAAACAGAGAAAGAAATAAAGAAGCATTCTCCTGCAATTATATATAGTGATTATATTGATATAAATGAGGGCGGAGACGAACAGCAACACACATTGATAGACTATACAAGCGGTGCTGTATCCGACAGCTTTGAGCTGGGGAAACTCCTGCTTATCTCTGTTTCGTCATTGAAACACTACCTTGCTCAAGAGAAAGAAGAATATCAGTATGCCGGGATTTATGCTTATAGGCTTTGGGCATACAATAATGGAGGTATAGTCCATATACCCCAAATCCTTTACAGCTCAAAGCTCGAAGACAACAGAAAAAGCGGTCAAAAGCAGTTCGACTATCTCTCCGCTAATGTACAGCAGAGGCAGAAGGAGATGGAATCGGCTTTTACTCGTTATCTAAAAAGTATAGGTGCATACATTTCGAGCGAAAGCATAAAGTCTGTGGATTTTTACAAATATGGAGATTTCCCTGTTGAAGCTTCTGTAATTATTCCAGTGAGAAACCGTGCGCGTACAATCGCGGATGCAGTAAAAAGTGCATTAAATCAAGAGGCAGACTTTTCATTCAATGTTATCGTTGTTGACAATCATTCTACAGACGGGACAACGGGAATCCTTAGGCAATTAGCAATCGGAGACCCGAGGGTAATTCATCTCATACCTTCAGAAAATAACCTTGGAATAGGTGGATGCTGGCAAAAGGCCGTAGATGATAAGCGCTGCGGGCGGTTTGCAGTGCAGTTGGATAGTGATGATCTTTATTCTGCTCCGAACGTTCTGAAACGTATAGTCACTTGCTTTTATCAAACAGAGGCAGCTATGGTAATTGGTAGTTACCAGCTGGTGGATTTCAAGAAGAATGAACTCCCTCCTGGAGTAATTGACCATAAAGAATGGACGTCAGCCAATGGCCGAAATAATGCTTTACGTATTAACGGTCTGGGAGCGCCGCGTGCATTTTTTACCCCTTTACTCCGAGAGATACGTTTTCCCAATACTTCATACGGTGAAGATTATGCAATGGGTCTGGCTTTTTCCAGGAACTATGACATAGCGCGTATTTATGATGTGCTCTATTATTGCCGACGATGGGAGGGTAATTCGGATGCAGCTTTGTCACAAGATAAGATAAATGCCAATAATCGCTATAAAAATTCTCTTCGTGCTGCAGAGATAGAGGCCCGCATAAGGCAAAATATAGAGAATCTACCTTCTCAACGCTTTATAAAGACTTTTTCTGCCCTGCAACTGCAAAATTGGCCAGAAGCCAGAAAGCGCTTTGACGATCTTGATGACGTAAAAGAGAAATCTTTTGAAGAAGATAATTGCTGTATATCTGCACAATATAATCCTGCAAGGATAGTCTCGACAAACGCAAAGGTAGACAAAGCATCTATTGAGAAACGGAAGTGCTTCCTTTGCGAGCAAAATCGTCCGTTGGAGCAGATATTTCTTCCTCTATTGGGCGGCAAATATCAGCTATTGGTTAATCCGTATCCTATTCTGCCCTGGCACTTGACAATTCCCTTGGGTGAACACAAAGAGCAGAATATATCTGAATCATATGAGGATCTGTTCCATATTTCAGATAACTTGCCGGATTATGTAGTGTTTTATAATGGAGCAAAATGTGGTGCATCTGCTCCTGACCACATGCACCTTCAGGCGGGGAAAGGTAGCAGCCTGCCGCTAATACGAGACTGGCATTATTATGCTTTACGGTTAAAGTCATTAAATAGCATAGGATTTGACGATCTCTATTTGCTGCGTAATTACGCTTGCCCTGCATTAGTCCTTGTCTCTGGAGACACGGATAGGGCGTACTCTTCGTTCAAGAAGGTCTATGACAAACTGAATGCAACATATGACGCTCCAGAAAGGCCTATGAATATTCTCACCTGGATGTATGCGGGAAAACATATAACGGTAATCTTTTTAAGAAGGAAACATCGCCCAGATTGCTATTTCAAGAACGGAGAAATGCAATATTTGATTAGCCCCGGAGCCGTTGATATGGGTGGATTATTAATTACACCCCGAAAAGATGATTTCGATCGCTTAACTTCCGAAATGGCATTTGGTATATTAAGGGAAGTCTCCTATGACGAAGAGACGATATTTACGGTAATGCAAAAATAGTAGAAGATGTCGCACGCTGACGCTTCACACAATTTCAGGACTGTATCAATCGGCATAATGTCCTCTCGTATACTATCTATTCGTCTGGATGGAGGATATTCCTTTAATGGTGTCCATTTTAACGGCGAAGAGAAGTTAGAAGCCGAGGGAAAGTTTGTCCGATTTGCGGGAGAGACGTGTGATGCTGTAATTTTCGTCCCGGATTCCGATGATTCACGTTTCACGTTGCACGGTGTTACCATTGGTAAGAAATTTCATTGGGAGAGGAAAGAAGATGAGCAATTTGCTGGAATTCTTAAGATTATTAATGTAGATAATCAGCTGCAAGCTATCAATATTACAAATGTAGAGGATTATCTCCTGAGTGTAATATCAAGTGAGATGAGCTGCAATGCTCCTTTAGAATATCTAAAGACTCAGGCAGTAGTTTCACGGAGCTGGCTCATCAGACTTCAGAATCAAAGGCTGAAGGACAATTCCGCAAAGAGCACAGAGGCCAGAGATGAGGTAGAAGGCATTCCTCGTATTATTAAATACTATGAGAATGATGCACACACGTATTTTGATGTGTGTGCTGATGATCATTGCCAGCGTTACGAAGGCATTACGAAAGTAAACAACAGCAAAGCCGTTCGTGCTATCGAAGAAACTAAAGGCGAAGTGCTCTCCTATGACGGCGAAATTTGTGACGCACGCTTCTCAAAGTGTTGTGGCGGTGTTACCGAAAGATTTTCTGCCTGCTGGGAAGACCATGATGAGAATTATCTTGGGCCAATATCTGACTCTGATAATTCTGATAGCATTCCGGATCTTACTACAGAGAATGGGGCAGAGCTATGGATTATGTCAGCTCCTGCTGCGTTTTGCAATGTCCGCAAAAAAGAGGTCTTGTGCTCTGTGCTAAATGATTATGATGTAGAGACGCAAAATTTCTACAGGTGGAAAGTGGAGTATGAAAAAGAGGAACTTTCATCACTTTTTCGCTCCAAGAGCACAATAGATGTAGGCGAAATATCTGACCTTTTGCCATTGAAGCGTGGCGCGAGCGGAAGAATTATAGAGCTCCTTGTGGTTGGCGATAAGGGGAAGGTTATTATCGGAAAGGAATTGGAAATACGCAGACTTTTGTCTTCTTCCCATCTCCTCAGTTCTGCGTTTATTGTAAAGAAGGTGCAAAATAAATTCACGCTTTATGGCGCAGGATGGGGACATGGCGTAGGTCTTTGCCAAATAGGTGCAGCTGCAATGGCGGTTCGCGGCATCGGCTACAAGCAGATATTAGCACATTATTTTAAGGATTCTCAAATAACGAATATATATGAATGACATAGCAGATAATCTCAAGGCGCCAGTACATAAGGAGAAAAAAATATCACCGTGGGCGTGGATACCTACGCTATATTTTGCAGAAGGCATTCCTTATGTGATAGTAAACACTATCTCTCTTATCCTATTCAAACGTCTCGGATTAAGTAACGGGGAGGCTGTATATCTTACGGGGTGGCTGTATCTGCCATGGGTCATAAAGCCTATATGGAGTCCGCTCGTTGACATGCTTCGTACTAAGCGCTGGTGGATTTGGACTATGCAGCTACTTATTGGCGCAGGTTTGGCTGGCATAGCATTCACGCTTAATGTCAATCCTAATACGCAGGTAATTTTAGCCTTCTTTTGGCTTATCGCTTTCAGCAGCGCAACTCATGACATTGCTGCTGATGGATTTTATATGCTTGCATTGGATTCACATGAACAGAGTCTCTATGTAGGAATAAGGTCTACATTTTATCGAATTTCTACTATATTTGCACAGGGACTTCTAATAGCAATAGCAGGACTTCTCGAGACATATACACATAAAGTGCCTATAGCGTGGAGCATTACTTTCTACATTACTGCCGGCGTATTTATTTTGCTTTTCTTGTATCATAAATTTATTCTTCCGCATCCGGCGGAGGATAAAAAAGAAGATTCAAGAGTGATAAAATCGATAGGAGAGAGAATAAAAGAATTCCTTGCTACATTTTCTTCGTTTTTCATGAAACCGGCAGCTTTTGTCTCCATACTTTTTATGCTTTTGTATCGTTTACCTGAGGCTCTGCTTGTGAAGATATGTCCTCTGTTCTTATTGGACTCTCCAGCAAAGGGCGGCTTGGGACTCACCACAGCCCAGCTGGGCTTTGCACAGGGCACAGTCGGCGTGATTGGATTGACAATTGGAGGAATATTAGGAGGCATAGCTGCGGCTGCTGGCGGCTTGAGGAAGTGGCTTTGGCCAATGGTAGCAGCAATTACGATTCCGGATGCTGTATATATCTATATGAGTTTCTTCCCGGACGTTTCATTCACGTTGGTAAACGTTTTGATATTCTTAGAGCAGTTCGGTTATGGCTTTGGATTTACTGCATATATGCTGTTCCTCATTTACTATTCCAGAGGAACACACAAGACGGCCCACTATGCTATCTGTACGGCCTTTATGGCTCTTAGTATGATGATCCCAGGACTTTTTGCCGGATTTCTAGAGGAAGCTTTCGGCTATCGCAATTTCTTTATAGGAGCAATGTTGTTGTGCCTTGTCACGGTAGGAGTTTCCTTATTGATTAAGATAGATCCCGACTTTGGCAAAAGAAGTGTAGATGCTTAATATTTCAGATGGGCAAAATACCCGACATTAAGGACTTCGCATTCCGCGATACGTCTTTTGCAAACTTGATGCAGAAGCGCATATATAATGTGCTCTTGCTGGCGACGAAGTACGATGCTTTTATGCTTGAAGACGACGGTCGTGTAGATGAACAAATGTTCAATGAATACACATCGTTATCGCTGAGCTCTCCGCCGCGTTTCACTCAGGTGACCACTGAGGAGGAAGCTTTGAGAACCCTGGAAGACAGGAATTTTGAGCTCATCATCTGTATGCCGAATATGGATAATCGGGACATATTTCAGGCCGCTTCTGAGATAAAGTCCAAATATCCCAATATACCTATTGCTGTTCTGACTCCTTTTTCTAAAGAAGTGACGGCGAGAGTTGCAAAAGAAGATCTGTCAGCTATTGATTATGTGTTTAGCTGGCTAGGAAATTCTGAGCTCCTGCTTGCGATTATCAAGCTCATAGAGGATAAAATGAACGCGCCTTTTGACACCACCAGCGCAGGTGTTCAGATTATCCTGCTTGTAGAGGACAGCATTCGTTCGTATTCTTCAACATTGCCGCTTCTTTATCACTTTGTGCTGGAACAGAGTATGGAGTTTTCTAAGGAAGCTTTAAATGGTCATCTCAAGATGCTTCGCCTCAGAGGTCGTCCCAAAATTTGTCTGGCGCGCAACTACGAAGAGGCGGAAAACATCTACACGCAATATAAGGACAATATATTAGGTGTTATCTCTGATATGAGCTTCATGCACTCCGGCATTAAGGACGCATTAGCCGGGTATGAGTTCGGACGCATGTTGCAACAAAGTGGGCAGATAATTCCATTTATTCTTGAGTCGAGCGATGATGCTAACAGGCAGTATGCCGAAAAGCTAAAATGTCCTTTCGTAAATAAATATTCCAAGACTTACCCGCAGCAGTTGCGCAAAGAGGTAAATGAGCATTTCGGCTTCGGGGATTTTGTTATATTAAATCCACAGACGCACGAAGAGATAATGAGGATACACGATCTGAAGGACCTGCAGCAGAAGATCTTTTCCATTCCTAGCGACTCTCTGGCTTACCACCTAAGCAGGAATCACTTTTCCAGATTCTTCTATTCGAGGGCAATGTTCCCTCCTGCTGAGCTTCTTAAGAAGGTCAACGTGAGTGACTACGAGGATATGAACGAGGCGCGGAAACTGATTTTTAACTGTATTGTCGAGTATCGCCGCATAAAGAACTCCGGAGTTATTGCTATCTATCAGAAGGATCGGTTTGACGAGTACAGCACTTTCGCTCGCATCGGAAACGGCTCGCTCGGAGGCAAAGGACGCGGTTTGGCTTTTATCGGTTCGATGTTAAATCGCGTCCATGGACACACCTATTCCAATCTCAAAATTACTATTCCGAGGACGGTAGTGATTTGTACGGATATTTTCGACGAATTCATGGAGAGAAATAATCTTTATCCATTCGCTCTTTCCGATGCGTCCGACAGCGAGATCCTTAATCGTTTTCTCGAAGCTAGGTTGCCAGATAAACTTCTTGATGATCTCAGAGCTTTTATAAGAGTGGTGCGGACTCCGATTGCCGTACGTTCCTCTTCACTTCTGGAAGATTCCCACTATCAGCCTTTTGCCGGCATCTATTCTACCTATATGATGCCTAGGACAGACGATAATGAGGATTATACGCTCGATTATCTCCGCAAAGCTATAAAAGCCGTTTATGCGTCTGTGTTTTATCGTGATAGCAAGGCTTATATGACCGCGACATCCAATCTTATAGACCAAGAGAAGATGGCTGTCGTTCTGCAGGAGATGGCCGGTACTGCCTATGGCGACCGCTTTTATCCTATCATGTCCGGCGTGGCACGCTCCATCAATAGCTATCCTGTCAATCAAGAGAAACCGTCAGAAGGCATTGCCAATGTTGCTTTCGGTTTAGGAAAATATATCGTAGACGGAGGACTGACTCTGCGTTTTTCTCCAGCTCATCCGCATCACATACTGCAATTATCTCAGCTTGATATTGCACTCCGCGAGACACAGACTAAATTCTATTCTCTTAACCTGAAAGACAAGGGGATAACGTTGTCTACGGATGATGCATTCAATTTGCTTAAGCTGAACGTCAAAGAAGCTGTTCAGGATAATTCTTTGAAGTATGTAGCTTCAACCTATGAAGCATACGATGGCGTCCTTGTTCCCGGCGTTTACCCTGAAGGCAGGAAGGTGATAACTTTCTCAGGTATTCTGGAGAATGAAGTATTTCCGGTGGCAGATGTACTGCAACGTCTGTTAGACATGGGACAGAGAGAAATGGGCAGGCCGATAGAAATAGAGTTTGCTGTCAACCCAGATCCACATGATGATACTAAGGCAATATTCTACTATCTACAGATACGTCCTATCGTTGATGCAAAGCAGAATCTGGAAGAAGACCTGCAGAAAGTAAGTCGTAACGACCTTCTGATGTATTGCGATAACGCGCTCGGACAGGGTATTACAGACGATGTCTATGACATAGTCTGCGTAAAGACAGAAAATTTCAATGCTCAGGATAATGGCCTTATTGCCCGCGAGGTGGAAAAAATAAATGCCACATATCTTTCTAAAGGAGAAGGCTACATACTAATAGGTCCGGGAAGGTGGGGGAGCAGCGACCCATGGTTAGGCATTCCTGTGAAATGGCCGCATATCAGCGGAGCCAGACTGATAGTAGAAAAGGGGCTTAAGAACTATATGATTGAGCCGTCTCAGGGCACTCATTTCTTTCAGAACATCACTTCGCTAGGCGTCGGATTCTTTACGATTAATCCAAACAGTCAGGACAGTTTCATAGACGAAGAGTTTTTAAAGTCTAGTGCACCTCAGTTCGAGACGGAGCATGTTGCTTGCTATCATTTCGATAGCCCGCTTGTAGTCAAGATCGATGGCCGCAGAAGCATTGGCCTCGTTGTGAAACCTCACACGGGGACAACGCGTGTACCGAATAATTGAGTATATTTGCAAATAGAATATTATCATTAAAAGTTATGAGATCTCTATCTATTTGTATGGCTGTGGTTATAGCCTTAATTGGTGTGTCATTTCCTAATCCTTCTCAGGCCTCAGAGCAGGTTGAGCAAAGCAAAAAAGCATCGGGCAAAGCTGTTACCATTGGTACGATAATTTACGATTGGCAGCACGTAGAAGACCAGATGAAAATGCTGAGTGAAAACGGCTTTACGTCGTGCCAGATGAATTATAACGAAGGCATGGACGAGGCTTTTGCCAAAAGACTAAGAAAAGCTGCTGACAAATACAAAATCAAAATAACGACCGTAGTCGGTGTGCCAGGGCATTCTGAATGGAATTTCCGGATGGGCCCTTCCACGATAGGGCTTGTACCGAGCGAAGGCAGAGAAGCCAAGATTGCTACTTATCACAAGATGATAGATTTCTGCAAGATGGCTGGTGTTCCGGCTATGCACTCTCATTTCGGCTTCATTCCGGAAGACATGTCGAGCGACAAATACAAGGATTTTATCAATGTGATGAAGCCTCTTGCCGCCTATGCCAAGGAACGTGGTGTTTGCATTTACTTTGAGACAGGGCAGGAGACGCCGACTACATTGATAAGAGCCATCAAGGACATCGGATACGATAATGTGTTTATAAATTGCGATGTGGCTAATCTGCTTCTTTACGGCAAGGCCAATCCAACTGACGCCATTCGCCAGTTCGGGCCTTTGGTAAAGGATATCCATGCCAAAGATGGATGCTATCCCTCTCGTGAAGATCCTTATTCCCTTGGCGCAGAGAAGCCCATTCCTGAAGGTGACGTTGACTTTCCTGCTATAATCAAGATTCTCAAGCAGGAGGGATATCAGGGTGCTATTACCATCGAGTATGAGCTTAATGGCAGATCAAAAGATTACCTCGTCAAGACACGCAAATATTTGCAGAATCTTCTGGACAAGGAATAATCATAGTCTGTTTTTATAATTTACCCAATGAGCAGTAATACCCCAATCGTTTTACTGCTTTTATTAGACCATGGCAGAAAAAGGCAAAGCATATACAGATAGAAAGAAAACGCGGCTCAAAACCGTGGAGGACTCTTTGGGCCGGCTTCAACCGCAGGCATTGGATCTGGAAGAGGCCGTCCTCGGTGCATTGCTCATTGACAGCAACGCTTTTGCAGAAGTATGCGAGGTGCTGGAGCCTGAGAGCTTTTATGACAAGCGCAATCAGTGGGTGTACGCAGCCATAAGGACGCTGGCTCTAAAGCAGCAGCCTGTTGACACGCTCACAGTAATGGAAGAGCTCAAGAAAATGGGCAAATACGAAGAGGCCGGAGGCCAGCCATATGTCGTACAGCTCTCCCGCAAAATGGTCTCTACTGCCCACCTCAAATATCATGCGCAGATAATACGGCAGAAGTATCTTGCCCGGCAGCTAATCTCTTTTGCCAGCAAGGTAGAGGACCTCGCTTTCGACGACGCGCAGGATGTCGAAGAACTGCTGCAGATGGCCGAGAGCGACCTTTTCAAACTAGCTCAGAAGAACGAGAAATCAGACTTTACCCAGATTGATCCTATAATCAATGCTATTGGCGAACAATTACGTGCAGCAGCAGCTCGCCAGGACGGCATTCCCGGCATAGCGAGCGGATATACGGAGCTGGATAAGATAACCAGCGGATGGCAAAACGGTGATCTAGTGATTCTCGCTGCGCGCCCCGCTATGGGTAAGACCGCATTTGCGCTCTCAATGGCTAAGAATATGGCTATTGACAATGGCATTCCTGTCGGCTTTTTCTCTCTTGAGATGAGCCGTATGCAGCTCGGCATGCGTCTGCTGTCCAATGTGAGCGAAATTCCTGGTGAAAAACTGAAGACAGGACAGCTGGCACCATATGAATGGCAGCAGCTGGATGCCGGCATGGCCAAGTTTTTCGGAAAGCCGCTTTACATAGACGAGACACCTTCGCTTACCATTTTCGAGTTTCAGACCAAAGCTCGTAGGTTGGTGAGGGAGCATGGCGTTAAGGTGATAATGATAGACTACCTGCAGCTGATGGATGCTGGAGACAGTCGCATCGGCAATCGTCAGGAAGCCGTGAGTATGATTAGCCGTTCGCTCAAGCAGATGGCCAAGGAGCTGAACATACCTATTTTGGCTCTATCACAGGTGAACCGCGAAGGCAGCAAGCGTGAGGGCGATGAAGGTAAGCGGCCGCAACTGACAGATCTGCGTGAGTCCGGTGCAATAGAGCAGGATGCCGACTTGGTTATCTTTATTCATCGTCCCGAGTACTATCACCTCGGAGGAGAAGAGAAGAGAGGTTTGGCCGAGATAATCATCGCAAAACACAGAAACGGTGCTACCGGTATTGTGGAACTGAAGTTTATCCATAGCTTCGCAGCATTCCGCAACATTACCGACTCGATTATAGAATCTTCACACAATGGTGGCGATGCGGAACTATCAGCCAGTTCTGATGTCTCCGGCATGCCTGATGTCCCGCTCTCCGACGACCCGCTGGCCGGTATCGTTCCAAGTGGCAGTGCGCAGGATTCCGAGCCTCCATTTTAATGTCTCTTGCTTGAACGAAATCTACATGCTAATGTTGTCTCGATAGTACAAAAGTTCTTATGACTATTACAGAAATGTATAATCAAGACAAAGCATGCACCATTTTGTTTGACGTCTCGGAATTGGTACAGCTACATTTGAGTGATTATCTAAAAGAACGTTAGAACATCTCAACAGTGCCGAGGTAAACAGACTACTTTCCTTGTTCCCGATAAAATCAAAAGCGGATATTCCTGAACTAATGAACTCGCTCTACTCGATAAAATATTCATTCCGGAAAACTTATACGAGGCGGCTTGAGAAGAAATGCGAGAAATATCTCTGACTATATATCATCTTTTCTATTTGGAAATTATTGCTGTCCGGTAAACTTTTGTAACTACTCAGATCCCCTCTTTAATGTAGAGAATTTGCGGGATGGCGTTATTTAAAAAGATGATTTTAATGGGCTCCGTGACTCTCTCATTTATGCTTAGAAAAACTCGGATAAATAATTGTATTTCAATAAAATAAATGCCGTTTTTGTTTGGTTGTTTGAATTGTTTTTTGTATCTTTGTGTCTATGAAAGAGCATGATGCAGACATAAGGAACGAATTGGAGAAACTCAGGGCTGAATTATCCTCAATACGCAAGTTCGTCTCAGAACTGTTGGCGGAGAACGAACGTCTGCAT
>OMUV01000152.1 GCA_900314335.1 uncultured Prevotellaceae bacterium
CCTCGTCATGGGGCGTTTCGGGGTATTTGTCGCGACGTACCTGGACGGCGGTGCAGCGGCAGTTCCATCCGTTAGGCGGATAGTAGGAGGCCCAGAAGGGGTCGGAGGGCGGAAGGGTGACGCCGGCGAGGGCCGCATGCTCGGGGCGGACGTGGTCGTCGCCGGCGGTGCGGTACTGGAGATTGTATCGGTCGCCGTCGCCGGCGATCTGCTCCCATTTGGCAGCCATGGAGGCGGAGGCGTGAGCAAAGTTGTACTCGGCGCGGAGGTAGTGCTGATTGTAGGTTTTGTCGATAGACTGAACGTCATTCAAAAAGCGTTCGAAGGGCTTTCGAACGCCATTCTCATCGAGCAGGGAGGGGAAGGCCTCATTGAGCTCGTGGAAAGTCTTGATGCCGGAGAAGATGTAGTCGGAGTCGGTAAGGCGCCGACGCATGGTGTCGCTCATCCGGACGTGGCTGAAAGTGCTGTCGAGGATGGAGGCATGGGTAGAGATGAAATGCTGGGCCTCGCCGGAGGTAAGGATATGAATGTCGAGGGTAGCGCCCTTCTGGCGGAATAGCGCGGTCATGAGGCCGCGGAAGGCCTTGGAGAGGCGCTGCTGTATCTTGCTTCTCTCGTCGTCGGAGAGGGTGATAACGGGCTCGAAGCCCCCGAGCATCTGCTGGTAGCGTCTGTGCAGCCCCACGTAGTCGTCATGTCCAAGATGGACCATAGCCTCGGGAAGAGGCAGAGGCGCGGTGGGGCTTAGTCGAAAAAAGGTGTACTCCGGCTCAGCTTCCCGGCGTTATCGGCTTTAGTATTGTTGTCGGCCTGAGGAGAGAGATAGCCACTTAGGCGCTCACCGACGGGCATGGAATACTTCTCGGCGAAGTACTGCGGGTCGACGTCATAGCGGTCGGCAATCATTGTCTCATAGGCGACCTGCTGCTCGGGAGTGTAGTCGACGGAGTCGTCCCAATCGAAGCGCAGGCTCTCGAGCGGGAAGCCGTGGAGAATCATGCGGGGGATGAGCTGATTGTTGATGACATCGCGGAGCATGTCGGCGTCGGCATCGACAAGGTTCTGGAACACCTGTAGGTGAGTCTGCGACTGTGAGAGCGAGGAGCCGTCCTCGATGGTCATAGTCTGCCCGATGATGAGCTTGGAGAGCTCTGAGTTGGCGCGGTCGACGCGCTGATTGTAGACATTATAAGCGTCGCCGCGTGAGGACTCGATGAACTCGAGCTCAGTGTCCTCGGGCAGGACGGCAGAGCCAGCGAAGCCGAGGGAAGAGAGCTGCCTGCTGATACGATTGCGCTCGGCCTCGTCGCGAGAGGAAGTCTTGGCGACACGTAGCGGCATGCCGAAGATTTCGCCGAACGCGTCCCAGAAGGCGAGCATGTTCTTTTTGGGGATAGTATGCTGTGCGGCTTTGAGATAGAGTCCGAGGTCGTCGGGCTGCCCTGCCTCGATGAGAGAGTCATAGTAAGCGGGGTCGTGGTAGTCGATGCCGGAGGTCCAGTCCTGTCCGAGATTGGTAATGACGCGGTGATATTCTGGGATGACGTGCTTGCGAGGGATGAGCTTGACGCCGCTGTATGTTGGGCATCCGTCGCCGTCGGAGGTGACGTCTGGAAGCTCTATGAGAGAATGGCCCCAGTAGCGGCTCTCGAGCACGAGTCGGCAGAGCTGCTTGAACCAGGATTGGTCGAAATAGTGCTGCGCATCCTTGTCCTTATTGCCCTTAGTATCGACGAGCTTGAAGGACCGGGCCATGACGAAGCCGACTCTCTGCTCTACGCAACCGGAGAGATGCGAGTCGACCTCGACATCGCGATAGATGTCATAGAGCCGCTGTCGAGAGGGCGAGTCGACATTGATAGCCATCTGCCAGGCCTGCCTCCAGTCGGCGATGTCCTTGCGTGTGAGGGCGTCGGTGGAGCGTTGCAGGGCGAAGAGTGCCGCGCGTGTTCTTGTGTCAGCCTTGGCGAGATTGATGTCGCCGTAGGGTGTGCTCAGGACGTCGGAGCGCCCTGTAAGGTGTCTGAAAAAAGTTTTTATGTCCATTACCAATTATGTCTTAGAGGTTTCTGAGAATTGAGGATGATGCCGGTGGAGACGTTCTCTCCGGAAGAGTCGGCGCGCGTGGGCAGGTCGGGGATGATTTTGCCGGCCTGCACGCCCTCGAGCCATTTGACGGCCCTCTCATAGCGCTCCCGTCGCACCTCGGCGCCGAGCTTGGAGGGCATGGCAGAGATCATATGATAGAGTGCGATGTCGCAGGTGTACATAACGATGAGCCGGTTGCGTGCGTCGCTCTCGGCCCGGAATATGGCATCGCAGTCGTAGACGGGCCGGAGATAAGAGGCTATCTCCTCCTGCGCCTCGGCCTCGGCATTGGAGCGCACCTCGGCGGAAGTCTGCGAGACCACTCTGAGGGCAGCGTCGCCGATAACTACTTTGTAATCAATATCAGAGATAAACATAGCTTGTAGGATTTACGATGAAACAGATGAGAATTACCACATTCCCCGTGCTCTGGGGCGCGGGGAGATGATGGGCTGGGCGGACTCCTGGCGCGAGCTGCGCTGAAGGAGCCAGATAGCCCCTTCGTCGGCGTCGGGGGCATCGTCGTGGACACGGGAGCCGCGCGAGAGTGCGAGTGTCTGGTCGATGCCTACCTGCATGTCGGGGGAGTCCTTGAGGGCGGCGTTGTAGTAGACGAAGCCGCGCTCCCAGAGTGGCGAGACGGCCTCGATGCGCTGTATCTTCTCGGGCTTATGTCGCCGGTCGGGCATGATGGGCAGCTGATATCCGCGCGCCTTGCCCTCGGCCTCAAACTCGTCGAGGATGATGTCCTGCATAAAGATGGCCTCCATATAGAAGAGAATAGCGGCCTTGTCGCGTGTGCGCTCATATAGATCGTAGAGCCAGCGCACCATGCCCGAGACGGTATCCTGGCGCACATAGCAGTCTATCAGATGGAGCTCGGAACCGAGCTTACCCCAGAGTCGCGAGGCCTTGTAGTCGTTGGCCGTTGTGGACTTGAAGGAAGGGTCGGTATAGCAAATGAGGCGGTCGTAGGAGCGCAGGGGCGGGAGACGCTTGAAGCGTATCCACTCGGCTCGGAAGATGGAGCCCGAGAGGATAGGATTGTGCATCATCTCCTTCTCCCAGGCGCGGTAGCCTACGAAGTCGCGATAAGCCTGCGCCTCCTGACGTGTCCATTTCTCCTGCCATACGGGTTCGCCGTCCTTGTCGACGGCCTGAATGCGTGAGAGGTAGACGCCGTGCGTGGTGGCGAGATTGGCGAGGACGGAGTTCTTGGAGATGAGATTGCCGACCATGATAAAGCGTCCGCGCCCGACATCGAGGGAGCCGAAGAGGGCCGATTTGACCCATTCGGTGAGGTCGCTGACTCGCTTCTCGTTGCGACAGAGCTCGTCGTCGTCGATATCGTCGACCACGATATAGTCGGGGCGTGCTTCGCGATCGCGGAGACCGCGAGGCGACTGTCCACGTCCGCAGGCAAGAAACTTGACGCCGGAGGCAGTCTTGAACTCGCCGTCCTGCCAGGAGCCGTCGGACTGCTGTAGCCCGAAGTCGGCGATGAGGCGCTGATTGTATTGCAGCTCGGCCTGAATGTCTCCCAGGAGGCGGTCGGCGGCGTCCTCCGATTTGGAGACGACGACCATGAAGTTGATGAGCCTTTTGGGCTGAAACATGAGCCAGAGCGGGATAAAGATGTCGAAGTGGGTAGACTTGGCATGAGCTCGGGGCCACATAAAGACGGCCTTAAGGTCGGGTGTGGCTTTGACTTTGCGAGCAGCGGCGTTGTGGAAGGGCGCATTGTGAATGGTGCGGATGACCTCTCCCGTGGCCTTGTCGCGCAGGCGAAGGTAATGGGGGAAGTAGTATTCGCAGAAGGCGGGATAATCGCTCTGGAGGCGGCGTATGCGCTTCTCCCTGAGGTGAGCGTCTTCGCTCACGAGGAGCGCCGTATCGGTGAGCGACTGCACCTGCTTGCACCGCTCCCGCCACTGCTGCAAAGCCTGCTTTTTGTCTGCTGAGGAAGTCATGGAGAGTTATTGCTTAATGCCCATCTGCTCGGTGATGTATAGGTCCTGATACTTGTTGATGACCTTCATGAGCTCGGGCGTGACGTCGGGGTCAGTCTGCGAGCGGTATTCGAGCCATTTGGAGAAGGCCATAAAAACCTCGATGGCGTCGACGACGTTGGCCTTCTTGTCGAGCTTCTCGATGACGGAAGAGAGCTTGGCGAGTTTGTCGCCGAGGCCGGCGAGGAGTGTAGGGTCGCCGGAGCTGTTAACCTGTGTGATGAGGGTGTCGATGGTGAGCAGGAGCTTATTGACGAGCTCTGTGCGCGTGACGCTTTTGGCGGCGCGTATTTCCTTCCAGTTGCCCTCGACGCACCATTTGGAGACGGAGGTACGGGAGGCGCCTATTTTCTCGGATATTTCTTTTTGCTCCATGCCGGAGAGGTAGAGGGAGCGTGCGAGAGCGCGCTGCTTCTCTCTGTCGGCGCGTGTGCTCCTCCCGGAGCGAGGCGGGCTGTCCTTTGCCCCCGCGGCCTTCTTTGCCTTGCCTTGAATGTCTGCCTTTGCCATATTCTGTATACGATAGTAGTTGTGTCTGTACCCGATGCCGGCTGCCGCAACCGCAGCCCCGGCGCTCTACATGCAAAAGTGAGAAGAATTGAGAGCCGAAACAAAAAACGATGAAACGCCTGCACGGATTGATGCAAGGATTGCATTAATTTTTGGATGGCAGATAATTAGATAGTAATATTGCAGCGCAAAGAATAATAAAACCACGAAGAAATGGGAAAGCGAGTAAGAATATCGAACGGGAGCCTGAACAGCTACGGTACGCGTGTGCTGACCGACGGGATGGACATAGAGCAATACAAGCGCAATCCGGTTCTGCTGTACATGCACCAGAGGGGCACAGTGATAGGCTACATGAAGGACATCAAGAAGGAAGGCGATGACGTGACGGGCGAGCCGGTATTTGACGAGGCCTCGGAGCTGAGCCAGCGCTGCAAGAACCAGTGGGAGTTCGGCAGCCTGAAGATGGTAAGCGCGGGGCTGGAGATCATCGAGATGAGCGACGAGGATAAGCTACTGGTGGTAGGCCAGACATCGCCGACCATCACGAAGAGCCGTCTCTACGAGGTGAGCATAGTGGACATCGGTGCAAACGACGACGCGCTGGTGCTGCGCAGGGAAGGAAAGCAGATAACCATGGGCAGGGACGGTGAGAACCCACTGCCCTCAATAAAGATAAAGACAATGGGAAAAGAGAAAAAAGAAGAGAAGGCGGCCGTGATGGAGCATGAGGCCGCGCAGGTGCAGGCCGTAAAGGCAGCGCCGGAGAAGGAAGAGAGCGAGCTCGAGAAGGAGAACGCGGAACTAAAGAAGGAGATAGCGGAGCTCAGAAAGGGCCGCATCGTGACGCTTGTGGACAGGGCCATCGAGGAGCGCAAGATCGATAAGGACAAGCGCGAGCAGTTTGTCGATCTGGGCAATAAAATCGGCGAGAAGGAGCTGGGCGAGGTATTCGCGGCGATGTCCCGCAGGGTGAGCCTGAGCGAGATGATACACACCTCGGGCGATGAGACGGCGCAAGAGATGAGCCTGAGCAAGCTCAGCGCCGAGGAGATAGAGCGGCTCAGAGAGAGCGACAGGGAGCGCTATGCGCGTCTCTACAAGGCTGAGTACGGCATGGAGCCGGATATGGATATGGATTAATCAAAACACAGACATAACAATCAAAACACGAAAGACAATGGCAACGGTATTTAGAGAGATTTGGACCGGAGAGATGGTCAAGAGCCTGAAGGGCAAGATTGACGGCACGTGGCTCGACGGCGTGCCCGACATGAGCAGCATCGCCGAGAATGACGTCATCCACCTGGTGGACGTGGGTGTGGACCCGGAGGTTTTAGTGAACAACACGACCTACCCCATCCCCGTGCAGGCGTTAGAGGACAAGGACATCGCGATAAAGCTGGACAAATTTCAGAGCAAGGCGACGCCCATCACCGACGACGAGCTGTATGCGGCCTCGTATGACAAGATGACGAGGGTGAAGGAGGCCCATGCGGAGGCTATCAACATCGCGAAATTCACCAAGGCCGCCCACGCGCTGGGCGAGAGCAAGGCGACGCTGTTCACCAGCGGCAAGAAGGGCGCGGATCTGCGCTATAAGATGTGCCTTGACGACGTGATAGCGCTGAAGGAGGCGATGGACGAGAAGCATGTGCCGGCGGAGGGTCGCAGGCTGGTGCTATCGCCCGACATGGTCAACGACCTTTTGAGCTCGGAGCAGAGCTTCAGAGAGCAGTATAACATCAACCGCGCCGACGGCACCATCGGGAGGCTGTACGGCTTCGACGTGTACGAGTACGCGCTGACACCGCTCTACAAGCAGGACGGCACCAAGCTGGCTTTGGGGGCCACGGCTCCCAAGGGCGCGGAGAGAAGCGCGATAGCCTTCTATGTGCCGCGCGTGTTCAAGGCCACGGGCAGCACGAAGATGTACTACAGCGAGGCCGCCACCGACCCGCTCTCGCAGCGCAACCTCATCAACTTCCGTCACTACTTCATCTGCATGCCGAAGAAGGACGACGCGAGCGTGGTGATGGTGAAGAAAAAAGACAATTCTGACGCCTAACCCCGGCAGGGTAAAATCACGTGGGACCTAAAAAATTTTATGTGCGACATAAAAAAATTTATGTGGGACATGAAAAAATTTATCTCCCACATGATTTGAAAGGCTTGCCGGGGTCAATAAAAAACAATCAGACAATAAACAGACACGAACGAAATTAAAGAGCAAAAGAAGATGATTTATTTTAATGTTATCAAGCGCAAGAACCCGAAAGACGGGACAGTGAAGTATTATGCACAGGCTTACGGCCGTCGCCTAATCAGCCAGAAAGAGCTGATGGAGGATGTGGAGAAGCAGACCAGCCTGACGAGCGGTGACGTGAAGAACGCCATCGACTCTCTGCTCTATGTGATAAAGAAGAATTTGTCGGACGGACGCAGCGTGAAGCTGGACGGCATCGGCACATTCTCTGTAAGCATCAAGAGCAGGGGCGTAAGCAACAAGACTGACTTCTCGACAGCTGATGTCAAGAGGAAGATGATCAATTTCCGCGCTTCGACAGATCTGAGAGAATACATCAATCAGAGCTCTGTGGCAGACTGGAGCTCCACCTTTGGCAGCACATCGGGGACCGGGAGCTCGGAGGTGAAGCCGAACGTATAACGAACTACAGAAGTGGGAAAGCTGGAATATCTGGTAATCCACTGCACGGCCACGCCTGAGGGCCGGGAGGTGAGCAGCGCTGAGATACGTCGCTGGCACACCTCTCCCCTCAGCGAGGGCGGCCGAGGCTGGAAGCGGGTAGGCTACACGGATATGATACACCTCGACGGAAGCGTGGAGCGCCTGGTAGAGAACAACGAGGACGCGTGGGTAGACGAGTGGGAGGTGACCAATGGGGTCAAGGGCTACAATGGTGTGAGCCGCCACATAGTCTACGTAGGCGGCACGGACAAGGCCGGACGCCCCATGGATACCCGCACGGCGGCTCAGAAGGCCGCGATGAGGCGCTATGTGGAGGACTTTCATCAGCGATTCCCTGAGGTGGCTATAGTGGGCCACAGAGATCTCAACCCGAGGAAGGCCTGCCCGAGCTTTGACGTAGGGGCATGGCTGAGGAGCATAGGAATAACGGATAACGTAAAGACGAGATGAGCGCAGCGGAGACAGTAATGAACATCCTGCAGTGGGCTGTGCCGAGCGGCGGCATAGGGGCGGCGATAGCGTGGATAGCCAACCGCAAGGCGGGCAGAGCGCGCGCAGCCAAGACGGTGCACGACACCTACAAGGCCATGTACGAGGACATCAGCCGGCTGCTGGAAGAAACACAGAGGAAATATGACGACAGTACGAGACTTACGGAGAAGCTGGTGGCGGAGAACAATCTCACGCGGCGGGCGCTCAACCGCCTCTCGCGGGCTATTGAGGCCATTCAGCTGTGTCCTCATAGGGCTGTGTGTCCTGTCAGTGACGAGCTGCAGGACGACGGGGACGGCAAAGGGCGCGGTAGTGGAAGAGAGGAGCGGTCAGCAGCTTCGGGACAGCGTGAGCGAGAGCGAAGAGCTGACGGCGATATGGCGTGAGGGCGTGCGCCCCGACAGCGTGAGGATGGAGATACCTGTCGACACGCTGCTAAAGCTGCCGGAGGGCGCGAGCTACAGCTTGCGAAGCGGTAGGGCCACGATAAGGACCTCCGTAAAGCGTGAGAAAGGCGTGAGAAGCCCCGTAATCGTGGTAGAGGCGGGATGCGACAGCCTGGCGAGGGAACTGAGGATGCTGAAAAGCGCAAATAAGGCTCTCTCGCGGGAGATTTCCACCTCGGACATAAAAGAGGCGAAAAGCCGCCATAAGGGCTTAAAAGCGGCATTTTGGGGATTTATAGCTGGACTTGTGTCCGGCGTGATAATAACAATTAAAACAAAAAGGATATGGCAAAAAGTGTATTAGACGGAACCGACTTGATACTGAGTGTCGGAGGCAAGGCTTTAGGATTTTCGACGGGGTGCAAGGTAAGCACTTCGACGGAGACGGGCGAGCGAGTGACGAAGGAGGCTGCGGCCGGGAAGTGGAAGGAGAAGTACGTGAAGAGCTTCAGTGAGAGCATCTCGGCCGACGGCTGCGTGCTGACGGACGGTGATGCAGATATGCCGACTTACGACCAGCTGAAGGATATGATGCTCAAGGGTGAGCCTGTGACGGCGGCATACAACCTGCGCGACGGCGACCAGCGAACGGGCAAGACAGCAGGCGGCTACACGGGCAATTACATCATCACGAGCCTGGAGCTTGACGGCCAGGCGGGCGACGATGCGAAGTACAGCCTGCAAATGGAGA